>CAZAMD010000004.1:31304-35646 GCA_964486485.1 uncultured Roseburia sp.
CTGTCCTCCATCATTCTTTCCTTATAATTCTTCTTCCACCATGCTCTTATCGCTAGTAAACAGGTCATAAATACAGGGCACTACCACCAACGTCAGAATCGTACCATAAATCAACCCTCCCTCAGCCACGATCGCCATGGGCTGCATCATTTCAGAGCCGCTTCCCAGCCCCAGCGCCATGGTGGACATGGATAAGATGGTCGTGAGCGCCGTCATCAAAATGGGGCGCAGCCTCGTCTTTGCCGCTTCTATGATGGCCTCCCGCTTACCCGTCCCCTCTCTGCGGAGCTGGTTGATGTAATCCACCATGACAATCCCGTTATTTACGATGATCCCGGCTAACAAGATGAATCCGATCATAGCGATCACGCTGACCTCCTTCCCCGTGAAAAACAGGGCAAAGAAGCCTCCGGTAAATGCCAGCGGAATGGTGAACATGATGATAAACGGCGATAAGAACGATTGGAACTGCGCTACCATGACAAGATAAATGAAGATGACCGCCAAAAGCAGCATCAGATATAACTGATCCATCGTCTCATCTATGGTCTCATCTTCTCCGGTCATCGCGATCCCGTATCCCTCCGGCAGCTCTAGCTGTTCCAGCTCTTTTTGTATCTCATTGCTCACCAATGTGATATTGTGCCGCTCATCAATCCGCGCGGACACATTGATATAGCGGTTCTGGGAATCTCTGTGAATGGTATTCAGGGATATCCCCTCTTGAAACTCCGCGATATCCTTTAACGCTACCTCCTCTTCCCCGCCCATGCGGTCTGTGTAAACAAAGGTCAGATCGCGGATATCCGCCAGAGTGGCATCCGACTGCTCCTCTGTCTGGACATAAACCTCATAATCCTTTACATCCGTAGTGATGGTGGTGGCGGAGGACTCTGCCGCCATCTTCTCATAGACAAGCTGGAATACCTGTGCTGTGGTCATTCCATATTTCGCGGCTTTTTCTTTATCCACCGCGATCGTGAACGAACGCGTGGTATTGTCAAGGCCGTCCTCCACATCGGCCGTCCCCTCTGCCCGCTCCACGATTTCCGCCACTCTGACAGCGATCTCCTGCAGTCTGTCCAGATCCTTGCCGCTGATCTCCACCACGATGCCGCTGCCAAAGAACGAACTCATATCGGAAGAGGAGCTGTCCGCCGAGACTTCACATTCCATATCCTTCGTCAGCTCCATGATCTGCTCTGAAACTTCGCCGGCGGTCACGCCTGAGTCTTCCTCCAAAAGCAGATACATGGTAACGCTGCCGCTGCCTCCGCCCAGAGACATTATGCCCCCGCCGCCCGCCATGGCGCCGATGGTCTCTATGCCCTCGATCCCCTCCAGCTTTCCTATCACTTCATCCGAAAGCTCCGTCAATTCTTTGAAGGTCAGCTCCTTATCTTCCCTTGCCGCCACAGTAACAGTCATCTGATTCGTCTCCATCGACATATCCATAAAGCTGAAGCCCCTCGAGAGCGACAATGCCATGCTTGCCGCAAGGAGCGCCACCACCCCGATCAGGACAAGCGGTTTGAAGCGGAGCGCTTTCTCTAACAGACGTCCATATCCGTCTCTGATTTTCTCAAATAATCCATGCCTGATCTCTTTGCTGTTTTTCAATATCCCCGCTGCCATCATAGGCACGAAGGTCAGCGCCACGATCAGGCTGGCGCTCAGAGTAAACGCGATGGTCAGCGCAATATCTACAAATAACTGTCTGGTAATCCCCTCCGTAAAGATAATCGGAGCAAACACACAAACCGTAGTAAGGGTGGAGGCAAAAATGGCGCCCGACACCTGGTTGGTTCCATAAACGGCTGCTTTTCGGATCGAATACCCTTCCTTTTGCAAACGGTAAATATTTTCAATCACCACAATGGAGTTATCCACCAACATACCAATTCCTAATGCCAGTCCGGACAGAGAGATCATGTTCAGCGACACGCCGGAAAAATACATCAGCACGATGGCGAAGATGACACTCAGGGGAATGGAGCAGGTGATCACCATGGTAGGCTTCACGTCCTTTAAGAATACAATCAGGACAAGCACCGCCAGGATAGCTCCGTAAATCATGTTTTTCAGTACAGAATCCACGATGATATCGATGTATATGCCCTGATCCATCAGGACGGTCATGCGCAATCCGTCTGTCTCTTTTTCCAGTGCCTGAAACCTGCTCTTGATCCGCTTGCACACATCGCCTGTGGCATACCCCGTCTGTTTTTCGATCGAGAGCATGACCGCCGGGTTTCCATTGAGCTTTGAGTAAGATTCGGCGGCGTTGTCTGTCACGGCGATTTCCGCCACATCGGAGAGGCGCACCGGCTCTATGCCCGCAAGGTCCAGATCGATCAGCACCAGGTCCGAAAGCGCTTCCGGGGATTCCACTCTATCCCCCACGCGCACCATATAAGAGGCATCTCCATCTTTCACATATCCCGCCGGCATGGAGAAGTTCTGCGCCGTCAAAAGACCGCCCAACGCCTCCACCGACAGGACTTCCTTCAGGTCTGCCGCCTCCCTCGCGCTCTCTTTTGCCTGATCTAGCTGCGCCTGCCCTAAAGCAAGCTGATCCTCGCCGTCTGCCAATTTCGCCGCGGCCTCGCTCATCTGCAGGAGGCTGCTGATCTGCGTTTTATTTAAAGCGGCATAGGCGCTGTCTAACGTGGTTTTGCCCTCTGATACCTGTCCCTCGGCCGCCTCGATGGACGCCATGCCCGTATTTATTTCCACCAGCTTCTCTGACAATACGGCAATGGCCTGCGGAATATCATCAATGGAGGACAGGGTCACATTCAAGGCGGAAAACTGTTCCTCCCACTGGTTGCTCAAAGCGGCGTTTGCTTCGAGCAGCTGGTGTTCTAATAACTCTATCTGCTCCCTGACCGCCTCCGGCTGGCCTGCGAGAGCGCCGATCTGCGGGGGGACGGCGCCCTGTCCGGCGCTGCCGCCATTCTGCTGCGGTGAGGCGATGTTTCCCACGCTCCCCGCTATCTGGTTTCCGGCATTTTCAAGCTGCCGCTCTAACAGGGCGGCACTCTCCCTGCTTTGCGCCTGCAGCGCCGCTAACTGCTCTTTTAACCCCTGGCCCTCCTCATAGATCCTCTGCAGCTCGGGGATTGCCTGTTCGATCAGGGTCTTCATGGCGCTAAGCATGGTATGGTTCTGCTTCAGGTCCGACTCCGCCACGAACGCTCCTATTTTGCCGTTCAACATCTCATTTTGCGCCTGCCCCATCTGTTCCGCCAGTTCTTCTTTTCCGGCCGCAAGCTCTTCCTTTCCCTTTCGGATCTCCTCGGAGGCCTGATCCAGCTCTTTCTGGGAATCTTCAAACTGCTCATCTATTTTCTCTAAAATTTTTTGGTTCAGGGAGTCGATCTTCTCCTGATCCAATGTCACTTCCACCGATTCTTCCAGAACACCCGCCGCAGAAACGGACGCCACCCCCTCCACGCTGGAGATCAGGGGCACCAGCTCATGTTCCACATATTCGGAAAGCTCCCCCCGGCTCATGCCCTCCCGGTCCGCGGAAACCGCCATGACCGGCATCATGTCCGGATCGATCTGCATGATGACAGGCGTGCCCGTGGTATCTTTCAAGCTTCCCTCCAGCTGGTCGATCTTCTGCTGGATCTCTATTAAAGTGGAGTCCATATTGGCGCTCTGCTCATATTCCAGGATCACCATAGAATAACTGTCATAGGAGGAAGAGCTTACGTTTTTGATATTGGACGTGGTCGCCATTGCCGATTCGATGGGGATCGTCACGTCCGCCTCCACCTCCTCCGGGCTTGCGCCCGCGTCCGCTGTCAGGACCAAGACATAAGGAAGGCTCATGTCAGGCAGCAGGTCCGTGGTCATTTTCGTAAAGGATACAATGCCCAGCACCACTACTAAAATGACTCCTACAATCACGGTATATGGTCTTTTTACACTGAATTTTGAAAACATGTATCTTATCTCCCCCCTCTTTCTCTGCCGCAGTCCCGGCAGCCCGCAGTCTGAAACCGCATTTCTAGTTTACGTCTTTTGCCCTGGAAAAACAAGAGGATTTTCTCTGTGCGCCTTTGCAGGGGGCTTTCCCCCTATATGAGCAAAAAGGCGTGTTGTGGGAACAACACGCCTACAACACGCCTCTTTTTGCAGTCCTGCCTGATGTCATACTTCATCCTCATCCCCGCCGGGAAGCGCAGCGACCGCGCCCGACACAGACGCCGCAACCGCGACCACCACCGCGATGATGACTAACACAAGCAATACTATCAGAAATATCCAAAATCCGCTTTCTGTCATTTTCAACCTCCGCCTCCATGCTATCCGCTTTTTACCTTTTACTTTT
>CAZAMD010000004.1:35746-39923 GCA_964486485.1 uncultured Roseburia sp.
TTTGTTTTTTGCCTTTTGCGCCTCTCAGGCCTGGCCTGTTTCTTTTCACACTGGAATCAGTATAGCATATCCGCATTTTCTTGAAAAGAGGGAATCCGGCAAAATCCTCCCTTTTTTAAAGCCCTGTTGCTTTCTTCCATATTTCATCTGTATTTTTGTCTAATCTGCTATTTTTCTTCCTGTTCCTGTTATTTCTATTGATTTTTCTTCTGTTTCCGATATAATTTTAGTTGGAAATCTTATAACTTAACCGTTTTCATAACCGTAAGTTAGATTATCAATTATTAAGGGAGGATCTCTACATGAAATTTGGTTACTTTGATGATTCCAACAAGGAATACGTTATCACTTCCCCAAAGACGCCTCTGCCCTGGATCAATTACCTCGGCTGCGAGGATTTCTTTTCTCTCATCTCAAACACCGGCGGGGGCTACAGCTTTTACAAAGACGCGAAGCTGCTCCGCCTCACCAGGTACCGCTACAACAATGTCCCCTTTGACAGCAACGGCCATTACTATTACATCAAAGACGGGGATACTGTGTGGAATCCCGGATTTATGCCGACTAAGACAGAACTGGACGACTACAGCTGCCGCCACGGCATGGGCTATTCTGTTTTCAGCGGAAGCAAAAACAGCCTCCGCGCCGAGCTGACCGCCTTTGTTCCCGTGGGATACAACTGTGAAGTCAATAAACTTACCCTTACCAACAATGGTAGCTCCAGAAAGCAGTTTTCCGTTTTCTCTTATGTAGAGTTCTGCCTCTGGAACGCCATGGACGATATGACAAACTTCCAGCGTAATTTCTCTACCGGAGAGGTCGAGATCCACGGTTCCGCCCTCTACCATAAGACCGAGTACCGTGAGCGCAGGAATCATTATGCCGTTTACGCCGTAAACGCTCCTCTCGCAGGCTTTGACACCGACCGCGATTCTTTCCTTGGCGCCTATGGGGAGAACTCCGCCCCCGAGGTTGTGGTGAGCGGCGTTTCCAAAAACTCCGTTGCCAGCGGCTGGTCGCCGGTCGGCTCCCATCATTTATCCGTATCGTTAGAGCCGGGCGAGAGCAGGACTTATGTCTTTGTGCTTGCCTACATTGAGAACAAGCCGGAGGAAAAATGGGACGGCCCCGCGGAGAACAGCATCATCAACCGCGCTCCGGCGAACGCGCTGCTAGAGCAGTTTGACACCACCGAAAAGGCAGATGCCGCGCTGGCGGCATTAAAGGCGCACTGGAACGGATTATTATCTCATTTCACCGTTTCTTCCTCCGAGGAGAAATTAGACCGCATGATCAATATCTGGCATCAGTACCAGTGCATGGTGACCTTTAACATGAGCCGTTCCGCTTCTTACTTTGAATCCGGCATCGGGCGCGGCATGGGCTTCCGTGATTCCTGCCAGGATCTGCTGGGATTCGTGCATTTGATCCCCGACCGCGCCAGGGCGCGTATCTTAGACATCGCCGCTACCCAGTTTGAGGACGGGAGCGCTTACCATCAGTATCAGCCGCTGACCAAAAAGGGAAATTCCGATATCGGGAGCGGATTTAATGACGACCCGCTATGGCTCATCGCCGGCACTGCCGCATACATAAAGGAGACGGGCGATTATACCATCTTAGACGAAATGACGCCTTACGATAACGATCCCGCAAAGGCGACGGATTTCATGGAGCATCTGCGCCGCTCTTTCCACTACACGATGGAGCATTTAGGCCCCCACGGCCTGCCATTGATCGGCAGGGCTGACTGGAACGACTGCCTGAATCTCAACTGCTTCTCCACCGAACCGGGCGAGTCTTTCCAGACGTTTGGACCCTCCGAAGGCCCTAATGCGGAATCTGTGTTCATCGCCGGCATGTTTGTGCGCTACGGAAAAGATTATGCTGCCATCTGCCGCCACAGAGGATTGGAGGAGGAAGCCCAGATCGCTGAAAAAGCCATCGCTGAAATGGAAAAAACCGTGCTTGACGCCGGCTGGGACGGCGAGTGGTTCCTGCGCGCCTATGACCATTACAAAAACAAAGTCGGTTCCAAGGAATGCGAGGACGGAAAAATCTTCATTGAGCCTCAGGGCTTTTGCGTCATGGCGGAGATCGGCTTAGAGGAAGGCAATTGCTTAAAAGCCATGGAGTCCGTGGAAAAATATCTCGACACCAAATACGGCATCGTGCTGCTGCAGCCGCCTTACCACAAATACCATGTGGAGCTGGGAGAGATTTCTTCCTATCCGCCGGGATATAAGGAGAATGCCGGAATCTTCTGCCACAACAATCCCTGGATCTCCATTGCAGAGACTGTCGTAGGGCGCGGAAACCGCGCATGGCAGGTCTACACCAAAACCTGTCCCGCTTTTATCGAGGATATCAGCGAAATCCACCGCACAGAGCCCTATGTTTACTCACAGATGATCGCCGGAAAGGACGCGCCAAACTTCGGAGAGGCGAAAAACAGCTGGCTGACCGGAACAGCTGCCTGGACGTTCCTGAATGTCTCCCAGTTTATCCTCGGCATCCGCCCGGATTATGACGGCCTTACCATAGATCCCTGCATCCCGGAAACGTTAAAGGGATTCACCGCAAAACGGGATTTCCGCGGCGTCACCTACCACGTTACCGTAAAAAATCCGAACGGCGTGCAGAAAGGCGTTTCTTCTGTGACGGTAGACGGGACGCAGATTGAGGGGAACACCATTCCGGTCACCCTTGTCGCCGGCAAAAAAGAAGTTACAGTAGAGGCTGTGATGGGATAAATACTGACATTTTTTTAACACTCCTGTCAATTTTTTATCAATTCTTGTAATCAGTTTTTAAATGTGCTAACATATAATCATGTTTGTGGCTAAATAAAATTTACGAGGAGGCATTTATGGCAGGTAATGTTATTGTAGGACAGTCAGGCGGGCCGACCGCCGTCATCAATTCCAGTTTAGCGGGCGTATACCGGACAGCAAAAGATCTCGGCGCGGATAAAGTATACGGCATGAGGCATGGGATTCATGGATTTTTACAGAGACGCATCGTAGACATGGACGAGGAGATCCGCTCCGATCTGGACTTAGAGCTTTTAAAGCGGACTCCCTCCGCGTTCCTCGGCTCCTGCCGGTACAAGCTGCCGGAGATTTCTGAGAACAGGGAAGTTTACGATACGATTTTTGAGATTTTAGCGGAATACGATATTTCAGCCTTTTTCTACATCGGCGGAAATGATTCCATGGACACCATCAAAAAGCTTTCAGACTACGCGATCCTGATCAGCAGCAATATCCGCTTTATCGGCGTTCCAAAGACGATCGACAACGACCTTGCGGTGACCGACCATACGCCCGGTTACGGCAGCGCGGCAAAATACATCGCTTCTGTCACAAAGGAAGTCATCCGCGACGGCCTTGTCTACGATGTAAAAAATGTGACCATCATTGAGATCATGGGACGTAACGCCGGATGGCTGACAGGCGCCGCCGCCCTTGCGAAATGTGAGGATTGCGAAGGCGTTGACCTCTTATATCTGCCGGAGCTTCCTTTTGATGTGGATGCTTTTCTTGACCGCATCGGCGGACTGCTGGAGAAGAAAAACTCTATCGTGGTGGCTCTGTCCGAAGGCATCAAAACCGCTGACGGAAAGTATATCTTCGAGCTTACCAGCCACACAGAGTATGTGGACGCGTTTGGACACAAGCAGCTGAGCGGTACGGCGAGATACTTAGCCTCCTTAGTGAGCCAGAGATACGGCTGCAAGACGAGGCCGATCGAGCTTGCGACCCTGCAGCGATGCGCCGGCCATCTGACCTCCCGCGTGGATATCACAGAGGCTTACAATGTGGGCGGTTCTGCCGTGAAAGCGGCGTTTGAGGGCGAGACGGGAAAGGTTGTCATTTTAAACCGCATCTCCGATGACCCGTATATCTGCACTACGGCTCTCTACGACGTACATAAGATCGCGAATATCGAGAAGAAAGTCCCGCTGGAATGGATCATCAATGACGGCACCTATGTAGATGAGAAGCTGATCCGCTACATCCGTCCTCTGATCCAGGCGGAGCTTACGCCGATCATGATCACCGGGCAGCCTCGCCATATTGTCATCGAGGGCGGCGAGTGAGCATTCACGCAGTTGCCATAGAAACTCACAGCGATAAGCAAGGAGCGGCAGCCAAAAGGCTGCCGCTCCCTTTTT
>CAZAMD010000004.1:40023-78221 GCA_964486485.1 uncultured Roseburia sp.
TTCTTATCCCGCGTTCCCTGAAAATCCGCGGTTTATTTCGCGCTTACAATCCCATTTTCGCAGTCAAGCTCTACAAACGCGCCGGATTTAAGGATCCCGACCGCGTTCTGCGCCCCGATCAATACCGGAATATCAAGGCTTAAGCCCGCAATCGCCGCGTGGCTGTTCTCGCTGTCGATCTCCACGATCAGTCCCGATGCCTGGCGCATCTGCTCCATCATGCGGTTGTCCGTATCATGGGCAACGATGATGTCTCCGGCTTTAAAGTTTTCCAGATCCTCCGCGCAGCGGCACACGCAGATATTTGCCGCTGTTTTTTTCTTGTTTATGCCGCGTCCATTGACCAGAATGTGTCCCGCGACCTGCACCTTGATGAGATTGGTGGTGCCGGATACGCCGAGAGGCACGCCCGCGGTCAGGACCACCACATCCCCCCGTTTTATGATGCCGGCGCTCTCCGCGGCATCCACGGCATGGTCAAACAGCTCTTCCGCCTGTGTCTTTTCCTCGATCAAAAGCGGCACGACTCCCCACGCCAGCGCCAGCTGGCGGTATACCTTTCCGGTCAGGCAGGTGCCGATGATGGGGCAGCTGGGACGGTATTTTGAGACCATGCCAGTCGTCCTTCCCGATTTGGAAACCGCGATGATCGCAGCCGCGTTCAGATCCCCCGCCATGGTACAGGTCGCGTGGGAGATGGCATTCGTCACATCCGGGTTGCTCATGGTCTTGCGCAGCTTGAAGCGGTTTAAATAGTTGATATCCTGTTCGGTGCGGACGGCAATGCGCACCATGGTCTTTAGCGCCTCCACCGGATACATGCCGGCTGCTGTCTCGCCGGAAAGCATGATCGCGCTCGTTCCATCGTAAATGGCATTGGCGACGTCCGTCGCCTCCGCCCTTGTCGGGCGGGGATTCTTCATCATGGAATCTAACATCTGTGTCGCCGTGATAACTTTCTTGCCCGCTTCAGCGACTTTTTTGATGATCATTTTCTGGATAACGGGAACTTCTTCCAACGGGATCTCTACCCCCATATCGCCGCGCGCCACCATGATGCCATCTGAGACGCGGATGATTTCATCGATGTTTTCCACGCCCTGCATATTTTCGATTTTAGCGATAATGAAGATATCCTCCCCGCCTTTTTCCTCCAGAATCTCACGGATCGCCAAGACGTCCTCCGCGGTCCGCACAAAGGACGCAGCGATATAATCATAATCATGCTCCACGGCAAATACAATGTCCTGGTAGTCTTTTTCACTGATATAGGGCATGGAGAGGACCACATTCGGCACGTTGACGCCCTTTTTGTTGGAAACCACGCCGCCGTTTAGCACACGGCACACAATATCCATGGGAACGTCATGCTTCCCCTCCGCTTTTTCGCCGCCGCAGGGCCTGATTTCTGTCACTTCCATCTCGATCAAGCCATCATCGATCAGAATGCGGTTTCCGGTCTTTACATCTCCGGGCAGGCCTTTATAGGTGATGGAGACACGGGAGGCATCTCCTTTGATCTCCTCTGTCGTCAGCGTGAACATCTGCCCCGCTTTTAACTCCGCCCTGCCCTCCGCGAAATCCATCAGGCGGATTTCAGGTCCTTTGGTATCCAGCAGGGCTGCCACCGGGCGCTTCATTTCCTCTCTGATCCTGCGGAGCATCAAAAGCCGCTCCATCTGTTCCTCGTGGGAACCATGGGAAAAGTTGAAGCGGGCAACGTTCATTCCCTCCTCGATGAGTCTTCGCAATACGCCTTCTTTATCTGTGGAAGGTCCTAAGGTACATACAATTTTCGTCTTTCTAAACATGGTCGTTTCCCTTCTTTTTATTTTGTTATCATAGTCCCCGGTCCGCCGTTTACATGAGTCCCCTCTTCTTTCAGCTTCGTGATCAAGACAGACCTGATCGCGGAATCTCCGATGAAATCAATGGCTGCCTGGATTTTCGGGAGCATGTCGTTCTCCCCGAACTGCTTCTCCTGCATATATTTTTTTGCCTCAGCGACCGTGATGGCATTCAGCGGCTTTTCTTTCTCCGTGCCGTAATTCAGGCACACATGATCCACGCTCGTTAAGATCACAAGCATATCCGCATCTAAAAGCTCCGCCAGCTTGCCCGCCGCGAGGTCTTTTTCAATGACAGCGCTTGCGCCTTTTAAGCGGTTATCCTGTACCAGTACCGGAATGCCGCCTCCCCCGCACGCCACGACAATCTGATCCGCGTCGGAGAGCGTCCGTATCGTGTCAATCTCTATGATATCCATAGGCTTTGGCGCAGCCACGATACGCCGGTACCCCTCTCCCGCTTTTACGACATGGTTTCCTTTCTGCTCCTCGATCTCCGCCTCCTCCTCTGACATGACCCGTCCGATGATCTTGCTCGGCTTATAGAATGCCTCGTCATAGGGATCTACCGCCACCTGGGTCAGCACGGTCGCCACCGGTTTGTAAATGCCCTTGTTCAACAGCTCTGAGCGGATGGCGTTCTGCAGGTCGTAGCCGATGTAGCCCTGGCTCATGGCAGAACAGACAGACATCGGCGTTGCCGTATACTCGGGATATAATCTGCAGAACTCATTCATTGCGGTATGGATCATGCCGACCTGCGGCCCGTTGCTATGCGTGATCACCACCTGGTAATCCTCACGGATAAAATCCGCCACGGCCTTCGCTGTGCGCTTTGTGGCTTCTTTCTGCTCCGGAAGGGTCGTGCCAAGGGCTTCATGCCCGAGCGCGATCACGATCTTCTTCTTTTTCATACTCACTTACCAAGCCTTTCTTTTATTTTATCACGCGCAGGAATGCCATGCAATGCGGGAACTTCCGATGCCTCTTCCGGCAGGAGGAGCCGGTCGATCTGCTCCCAGAGCTCTTCCCGTCCCTGCTTCGTCTCAGACGAAAAGGGAAGGATAAGCGTTCCCGGTTCTGCCTTTAGCCCCTCCCTGACCGTCTTTATCTGCTTTTGTATCTGGCTGCGCTTGATCTTGTCTAATTTGGTGGCAATGATCATGGGGGAGAATCCCTGATAGAGCATCCAGTCGTACATGATCTTGTCATTGGGAGAAGGCTCATGGCGGATATCGATCAGCAGGAATACCGCCTTTAATTGTTTCGAGGCGTGCAGATAGTTTTCTACCATTTTGCCCCATTTCGCCTTTATCTCCTCCGGCGCTTTCGCATAGCCGTATCCCGGCAGATCCACCAGATATACGGCATCATTGATGTTATAATAGTTAATGGTCTGGGTTTTTCCCGGCTGCGCCGATGTCCTGGCAAGGGCTTTCCGGTTCATGAGGGCGTTGATCAGAGAGGATTTCCCTACGTTGGACTTCCCCGCAAAAGCCACCTCTGGATAAGGATTATCCGGTATTTTGCTCGTAATGCCACAGACCGTTTCTAAACTTACCTTTTTGATCACCATATAAATCTCCCATTTATTTTTTGCGGACGAACGCCGTCTCCAGCACCTGGCTTAAGCTGTCCACAAACACGATTTTCAGTCCTTTTTTGATCTCCTCGGAAATCTCATCCATGTCCTTCCCGTTCTTTTTGGGCACGCAGATGATTTTTATTCCCGCGTTTTTCGCCGCAAGGGTCTTTTCCTTTAAGCCGCCGATGGGAAGCACCCGCCCCCTTAAAGTAATCTCGCCTGTCATCGCCACATCCGCCCGCACCGGCGTTTTGGTTATGGCGGAAAGCATCGCCGTCGCCATCGTAATACCGGCGGAGGGACCGTCCTTTGGCACAGCTCCCTCTGGAATATGAATGTGGATATCATTTTCCTGAAAGAATTTCTTCGGTATCTGGTAGTCGCCGCTGACGGAACGGATGTAGCTTAATCCCGCCTGGGCGGATTCCTTCATCACTTCGCCCAGCTGTCCGGTCAGCTGGATCTCTCCCTTTCCGGGCATGATATTGACCTCGATCTCCAAGGTGTCGCCGCCGACGCTGGTCCACGCCAGCCCCCGGACGATACCGATCTCATCTGTCTCATTCCTCTTGTCAAAACTGTATTTTTCTTTTCCTAAATATTTCTCAACATTCTTCTCCGTGACTTTCGTCTGTTTTTTCTGGTTTTCATAGACCTCCCTGGCCGCTTTCCTGGCGATCTCGCCCAATTTGCGCTCCAGGCCGCGGACTCCGGCTTCCCTGGTATGGCCGCGGATGATCTTCGCTAACGCCTTATCGCTGATGGCAAGCTGCTCGGGCTTCAATCCGTTGCGCTCGATCTGTTTCGGCAGAAGATGCTCCTTTGCGATATGGACTTTCTCATTTTCCGTGTAGCTGGTGATCTCAAGGATCTCCATGCGGTCGAGCAGCGGCCTTGGAATGTCCTGCAGGGAATTGGCCGTGGCGATAAAAAATACTTCTGACAGATCCACCGGCACCTCCACATAGTGATCCCGAAACTTACGGTTCTGTTCGGAATCCAGCACCTCTAAGAGCGCAGAAGCAGTATCCCCCCTGTAATCGCTGCTCATTTTGTCGATCTCATCCAGCAGCATCAGCGGATTCTTCACGCCTGCGCTGCGCAGGCCGTTTACAATACGCCCCGGCATGGCTCCTACATAGGTTCTCCTGTGCCCGCGGATTTCCGCCTCGTCCCTGACGCCTCCAAGGCTGATGCGGATGTATTTCTTGTCCAGCGCCCTTGCTACGGACCGGGCAATGCTGGTCTTGCCGGTTCCCGGAGGCCCCACCAGGCAGATGATGGGACTCTGCCCCTTTTTGGTCAGATTGCGGACCGCTAAAAATTCCAGCATACGCTCTTTCACCTTTTCCAGTCCATAGTGGTCTTCCTGCAAAATGCGCTCCGCATTCTTAATGTCTTTGTTGTCCTTAGACGCCCTGTCCCAGGGAAGTTCCAGCAATGTCTCGATATAACTGCGGCTGACCGCGCTTTCGGAGGAGTTGGCATTGATGTTTTTGAACCGGAAAATCTCTTTTCGGATTTTCTCTTTCACCTCTTTGCCCGCTTTCAGCTTCTTTAGCTCTTCCAGGTAGTGGTCCGCCTCCGTTTCGGCATTGTCCTCGCCCAGCTCCTCCCGTATGATCTTCATCTGCTCTCTTAAAATGTATTCTTTCTGATTTTTGTCTACTCTCTCTTTGACTTTCGCCTGAAATTCATTTTTGATGGCAGTGATCTCGATTTCTTTGAGCAAAAGCGCCATCAATACTTCATAGCGCTCCGTCAGAGATATGGCTTCTAAGATTTTTTGTTTTTCCTCATAATAGAAGGGCAGATTGTTCGCCAGATAATCCATCAGCTTTTCCAGATCGGAATTTTCCTTCACCTGGCGCCAGATCTCTTTCCCCATCCGAGGGGTCACAGCGGCATATCGCTCAAAGGTTTCCCAGATTCCCCGCACCATGGCAGTTTTCGCTTCCTCTGTAAGCCCCTCGTCTACTTCTTCGTCAAAGCGGATGACTTCCGCTAACAGATATTGGGGATGCTCTAAAAATGCCGACAGTTCCGCCCGCTCTTTTCCCTCCACCAAAATCCGCACAATATGATTCTGTAATTTGATGACCTGCTTTACTTCCGCGATGATGCCGATCTTATACAGATCCTCTATAGCGGGATCTTCCCGCTCCGCATCACGCTGTGTCACCAGAAAAATCTTCTGTTTCTCCATCATGCAGGCTTCCACGGCTTTGATGGACTTGTCGCGGCTCACGTCAAAGTGAGCGATCATGCCCGGCAATATCACCATACCGCGCAGTGCCACCGCCGGCAGTTTCATTATCATCGTATCCAAAGTCATTTTTCCTCTATCTCATCCAGTTTCTGATTCTCCACCGACAGCTTTTCATCTACCATCTCTTTCGTGATGCGGCATTTTGCAATGCTCTCATCCGACGGGATATGGTACATCATATCCAGGGTCACTTCCTCCATGATCGCCTTAAGCCCGCGGGCGCCCGTCTCGCGCTCCAATGCCTTGTCCGCGATCGCCTCCAAGGCCTCCTGGTCAAATTCCAGCGCCACGCCGTCCAATTCAAACAGCTTCTGGTACTGCTTGACAATGGCATTCTTCGGCTCCTGCAGAATGCGGATGAGAGCCTCCCGGTCGAGCATATCCAAGGATACCGTCACAGGCACACGGCCGATAAACTCCGGTATCAGGCCGAATTTTACAAAGTCCTGCGGCAGGACATGCTTTAACACCTCGCCTATGTTGTACTCGTTTTTCTCTTTCACATTCGCATTAAATCCGATGGTCTTCTGATCCAGGCGCGTCTCAATGATTTTCTCAAGGCCGTCAAAGGCGCCTCCGCAGATAAATAGAATATTCGTCGTATCGATCTGTATCAGCTCCTGCTGGGGATGCTTCCTTCCGCCCTGCGGCGGAACGGACGCAATGGTCCCCTCTAAAATTTTCAAAAGCGCCTGCTGCACTCCCTCGCCGGAGACATCCCTGGTGATAGAGACATTTTCCGATTTCTTGGAAATCTTATCAATCTCATCGATGTAGATGATCCCGTGCTGGGCACGTTCAATATTGTAATCCGCCGCCTGAATGAGTTTCAGCAGTATGTTCTCCACATCCTCCCCCACATAACCCGCTTCGGTCAGCGTGGTGGCGTCGGCGATGGCAAACGGCACATTCAGTATCCTTGCCAAGGTCTGCGCTAAAAATGTTTTGCCAGATCCGGTGGGACCAAGCATCAAAACATTGCTTTTCTGCAGTTCCACGCCCAGATCCCCGCCTGCCATAATCCTCTTATAGTGGTTATAAACAGCCACTGACAGGACTTTCTTGGCCTGCTCCTGCCCGATGACATACTCGTCCAAAAAAGCTTTCAGCTCGATCGGCTTTAGCAGGTTGATCTGTTCCGCTTCCTCAGCCTGTCCCGCGGCCTCATCCGCCTCTAATTCCTCTTCAATAATCTCGGCACATATATCCACACATTCATCACAAATGTATGCCCCGTTCGGTCCAGCGATCAGTTTCCGGACCTGTTCCTGTGTTTTTCCACAGAACGAACAACGGTATTTTTCCTCATTTCTTACTGCCATTTTCTTATTCTCCATTTTTCTTCATGACACCGGAGCTTGCCGGTGCATTGATACACATAGAGGGCATCCAACCGGGTACCCTCGCTCACATCTGCTGACCTGCGCCTATCTGCTTGTAATCACGCTGTCAATCAAACCATATTCTTTTGCTTCCTCTGCTGACATATAGTAATCTCTCTCTGTATCTGCTGCAATAACATCATAAGGTTTTCCTGTGTTCGCTGCAAGGATCTCATTTAATTTTTTCTTTGTCTTTAAAATATTCTCAGCCGCGATCTGGATCTCTGTCGCCTGTCCTTTCGCTCCGCCGGAGGGCTGATGGATCATGATCTCCGCGTTCGGAAGCGCAAGCCTTTTTCCTTTCGTGCCGCCCGCCAACAAGAACGCCCCCATGCTGGCAGCCAGTCCGATACAGATGGTAGAGACATCGCATTTGATATACCGCATCGTGTCATAAATCGCCATTCCGGCAGTCACCATTCCGCCCGGGGAGTTGATATACAGCTGTATATCCTTTCCCGGGTCCTCCGACTCTAAGAAAAGCAGCTGTGCCACCACAAGGCTCGCTGTCGTCTCATTTACTTCCTCTCCGAGAAAAATGATCCTGTCTTTCAATAAACGGGAATAAATATCGTAACTGCGCTCGCCCCTGCTGGTCTGTTCAATGACATAAGGTACTAAACTCATAATGTATTCCTCCATTCTGCGATAATTTGTTTTTAAAATATTTTATATTATTCATAAGGCTAAACAGACCGGCCCATTTGAGCCAGTCTGTGTGTGTCGCTTACTCTTGTAACAGATGGATGCATGGCTTATTCTTCCGAACTGCCCTCTCCTCCGGTTGTCTGCTCTGTCTCTTCTACGTTTTCCATAATTAAATCTACTGCTTTCATCACTTTCAGATCCCTTATCAGAGATTTCCTCTCCTCTTCGGTCATGTACTCTTCTATCCTGTCAGGATCCGTTTGATACGCGGATGCCATTTTCTCGATCTCCGCGCGGATCTCCTCGTCGGTGACCTGGATATCTTCCTCTTTGGCGATCTCCTCTAGCACCAGGCTGCTCTTGATGCGGGTTTCGGCATCCGGGCGGACCTGCTCTTTTAATTTATCAATCGTCAGGCCGGAAAACTGCAGGTACTGCTCCATGGAAAGCCCGCTCTGGAGGATCTTCTGCGCGAACTCATTCACCATGTTCTCACACTGGGTGGTCAGCATCGCCTCCGGGATCTCCATCTCGGATGTGTCAATGATCTTCTGGATCGCCTCGTCCTCTTTGACGCGTCTTGCATCGCTTTCCTTATTCTCACGCAAGGACTTCCTCAGATCCTCCCTGTACTCATCCAAGGTGTCAAACTCAGACACATCCTGCGCGAACTCATCATCGAGCGCGGGGATCTCTTTCACCTTGATCTCGTGGATCTTCACCTTGAACACGGCCGGCTTGCCCGCCAAGTCCGCCGCCTGATACTGCTCCGGGAAAGTGACGCGGACTTCCACGTCCTCCCCCGCATTTCTGCCGATCAGCTGTTCCTCGAACGTATCGACGAAGGAATGGGATCCGATCTCTAACGAGTGGTTTTCTCCTTTGCCGCCCTCAAACGGAACCCCGTCTGAAAATCCCTCAAAATCAATGATCACGGTATCGCCGTTCTGGACCGGCCTGTCCGTGATGGAAACGGTCCTCGCGTTGCTGTTCCTCTCTTTTTCTATCTCTTCCTCCACTTCCTCATCCGATACGGAAGTGTCCACTTTCGTCACCTGCACGCCCAGATATTTCCCGAGCTTTACTTCCGGCCTCACCGCGGCTTCCGCGGTAAAGATAAAAGGCTTTCCTTTCTCTATCTGCACAACGTCAACGACCGGCCTGGATACGATGTCCGCGCCGCTCTCTTTCACGGCGGAAGGATAATTCTCCTCGATCAAGGCATTTACCGCGTCCTCATAAAATACCGACGGGCCGTACAGCTTCTCGACAATCTGCCGCGGCACCCTGCCCTTGCGGAATCCCGGAACGCTGATCTTTCCTCTTTCTTGCATATAGGCAGCCTGAATGGCCTTTTCGACCTCCTCCGCCGCAATCTCAATGGTAAGTTTTACCATATTTTTTTCTAATGTTTCAACCTGTACACTCATTACTGCTTGCTTCCTCCTTGCTGATATTCAAAAATCCCGGCTTTCCGGAATCGATATGACGGTATCTCCTTTCCTATGGACAGCCGTTCTGCCTGCACCTTCCGCATACGCAAAGCCCTCAGTCCGGGGTCTATGCCTCTTCCCCGCTTCTCTGAAAAAGGACACACTACGACTATTCATTACTATTATAGAATTATAGCATATTTATATGGAAAATACCAGCTTTTTTTTCGGTTTTTACATATTTTGCACAACAGCCCGGACGCGCCGCCCGCGCTCCCGCGCTTTGCGCTCCTAAGCCTGCGGGGGACGGGCGGCTTTCCTCTGGACGTCTCAGTTTTTCTTCCGCCGTGCCGCCCGCGCCAATGCGGCGCCCGCGGCGGTAAGGACAGTCACCGCTCCCGCCGCTTTCAGCCGCTTTCTCCTGCGCGTTTTTTTGCTGTCTGCACGCTCTTTGGCCAAAACCAGAGCAGATATGGGCGCAGCCTTCCCCCTGCCTTTCCGGATCGTCCCGATCGCTTTTGTGCCGGCTTTTTCTCCATTGATGAATATCTCCCATTTCCCTTCGGGCAGGCAGACTTGCGCCTCCTCTCTTCCGGGATTGAAGATCACGAAAAATTCTTCTACCGCTTCCTCTTTTTCACCGCCTAAGATCCGAAATCCTGTGACATTCGGTTCCAATCCCTCGAGGGGGGCGATGTGCTTCCGCACTTCCTCCGCATTCGCAAGGCGAAAGGCCCCGTGCGCTTTTCGGAAAGCGATCAGCCCCCGATAGTAATCGCATACCGCCGCGTATGACGGATCGTCCAGCGCATCCCATTTTAAGCTGTTGATCTCATCTGGAGACGCGTAGCTGTTTTCTACAAAGCTCCCGTCCTCCCGCGCCTTTGTGCGGAGCATCTCCTCCCCCGCCTGAAAAAACGGCACGCCTTGGGAAAGCAGGTAAATGGCCGCCGCAAGGTTATTCATTTTCACGCGCTCTTCCCGCGAGGCGTCCGGGACGGACAGCGCGATCCTGTCCATCAGCGTAAAGTTATCGTGGCAGGAAACATAATTGACCGCCTGCGCCGGAGAGGGGCACCAATCCGGCAGTCCCAGAAAGCATTTTTCCACCTCTCGCTCCCGTCCTCCCTGTCCTGCCACATACCCTTTATCTGATGTGTCAAACACATTCCCCTTTAACAGGTCGCGGATGGAATCATTGAAATATGCGAAGCCCGGGGTCTGCCTGCAATTTGCCTGCGCCGCCAGAAGATATCCCTCCTTGGTCAAGGCGGTATGCATGTTCCAGCCCTCTCCATAGAAAAGCACGTCTGGATGCTCCCTATGCACTTCTTTGACGACGGCATTGATGGTTTCTGTATCCAAAAGTCCCGCCAGATCGAAGCGGAAGCCGTCTATATGATATTCCTCTGCCCAGTAAGCAACGGAATCCACGATATATTTTCTTACCATCGAACGCTCAGATGCGGTGTCGTTCCCGCAGCCGGAGCCGTTGGAAAAGTTTCCCTCCTTATCGGTCCTTGAAAAATACCCGGGTACGATCTTGTTGACGCAGAACGCTCCCGCGTCATGGACATGATTGTACACGACATCCATGACCACGCTGATGCCGTTTCTGTGGAGGACTGACACCATTTTTTTTAGTTCTCTGACACGGACCTCTCCATGATAGGGATCCGTTGCGTAGGAACCTTCCGGCACATTGTAATTCACCGGGTCATATCCCCAGTTAAACTGCGGCTCGTCCAGCCTTGCTTCGTCTACCGAGCCGTAATCGTAGAAAGGCAGCAGATGCAGATGGGTGATGCCCAGCTTTTTGATATGGTCAAGCCCGGTCGCGCTCCCGCCCGGGGTTTTCGTTCCTTTTTCCGTCAGTCCCAGATATTTTCCAGAATGCCTGATCCCGGAGCTTTTATCGGAAGATGCATCTCTGATATGCAGCTCATAGATGACCGCATCGGTGATGCCTGCCCCCGCGTGGGGATCCCTGTCCCGCTCCCATCCCTTAGGATCTGTGGATCTTAAATCGATCACCATGGCGCGCGCGCCGTTTACCCCCGCGGCTCTCGCGTAGGGGTCGCACGCCTCACGCTTTACTCCCCCCGCCGTCACCTCATAGGTGTAATAGACGCCGTTTAGATTCCCCTTTTTTTCCGCAGTCCAGACTCCCCTGTCCTCCCGCCGCATCTTAAGCTGCTCTTTTCGATCCGGCACGCCCTCGGCGCCTCCCCGGTAAAGATTTACTTTGACCTCCTCCGCAGTGGGCGCCCATACCTTAAAGGTGGTTTTCCTCTTGCTCCAGGACGCCCCCAGGTCCTTTCCAGTGTATGTGTATTCTCTTTCAAATTCTTCGGTAGAATAGATATCCTGTATCATAGTTTTCTTTCCCCTTCATGCGATATCACATTACACAGTTGTTTTATTGCGCAAATTATAACATATCCGCCGGAAACAGCAAAGCGTTTTTCCTCATTTCTTCTGTTCTTCTGTTTTCCGCCCGCGCGCTGCCCCGCTTATGCGGGCGGGGCTTCCGCAAATTGCGCCATATAAAGGCCGTAATAGGCTCCTTTTTTCCCCATAAGCTCCTCATGGCTTCCCTGCTCTAAAATGCCTCCCCGGTCAATGACGAAGATGCGGTCCGCATTCTGTATGGTGGAGAGCCTGTGGGCGATGACAAAGCTGGTCCTGCCGGAGAGCAGGGCCTCGATTCCCTTTTGCACCAGGATTTCCGTATGCGTATCGATGCTGGAGGTCGCCTCGTCTAAAATCAGGATCTTAGGCATGGAGATCATGGTCCTTGCAAAGGCGATCAGCTGCCGCTGCCCAGCAGAGAGGCCCGCGCCATGCTCTTTCAGCTCCGTATCATAGCCCCGCTCCATTTTTGTGATAAACCCGTGGGCATTGACTGCCTTCGCCGCGGCTATCATCTCCTCCTCCGTCGCGTCTAGCTTTCCATAGAGGATATTGTCCCTCACCGTGCCGTGGAAAATGAAATTGTCCTGGGTCATGATGCCCATCTGCCGGCGCAGGCTTTCGATGGAAACGTGCCTTAGATCATAGCCGTCCACCGTGATATTGCCCTCCTCGACCTCGTAAAAGCGGCTGATCAGATTCACGATGGTGGTCTTTCCCGCTCCCGTAGGCCCTACCAGCGCGATGGTTTCCCCCGGCTGCACGCTAAAGCTCACATCTTCCAGTACCTTTGTTTCCGCGGGAGTGCCTTTGTCATAGGTAAAACTCACATGGGAAAATTCCACGCTTCCTTTGATCTCCGGCAGCTCTCTGACATCTGCCCTGTCCACGATATCCGCCTCTGTGTCCATGATATCAAAAATGCGCTCCGCCGCCGTCAGGTTGGTCACCAGATTATTATAAAAGTTGCTGAGGTTCATGATCGGATTCCAGAACATGTTGATGTATGTGCCAAATGCCACCAAAAGCCCCACGGAAATCTTCTCAAAGCCTAAGAAACGGATGCCGACCAGGTAGAGCATCATTGCCCCGACTCCCCAGCAGAAATCCACGATCGGTCCAAACATATCCGCGTAAGTGACGGCATCCACAAAGGCAGCCCTGTGTTCATCCGCCAGGTTCTCGAAAATTTCCTGTGTCTCTTCCTCGGCGCTAAAGCTCTGCACCACGTTCATTCCCGCGATATCCTCGTGGACATAGGCATTTAGGTTGGATGCCTTTTTCCGATAGATCTGCCACCGCTTGTGAGCGGCTTTCTGGATCAGCCAGATCCCGGCCGCCATCAGGGGCAGCGTGCTCAACGCCGCACATGCCAGCCGGAAGTCCTTTACCATCATGATGACGACCACGCCCAAGACGGTGATAAATTCCGGTATCAGGGTCGTCACCATATTTACCAGCACGTCCTTTAAGGAATTGACGTCCCCGATGATGCGTGAGAGTATTTTCCCCGTGGGCCGGCTGTCAAAAAAGGAAAAGGACAGGGTCTGGATGTGTTCGTACAGCTCTTTCCGGATGCGCATGAGGATCTTGTTAGATACCAGCGCCATCAGGTACATCCTGATCTTTACCATCACGATGAACATCAGATTCAGGCACAATGCGAAAATCCCTAATCTGAGCAATCCCGGGGCATCCGCTTCCGCTATATAGTGATCAATGGCTTCCTCTATGATCAGCGGATTGAGCAGTGAAATGGAAACGGTAATGCCCATGCAGAACAAAACTGCCGCCAGCGTGCCTTTATATTCCATCAGATAGGAAAACAGCCTCCGCAGGATTTTTTTCTTGTCCGTGCTTTCCATCCATTCATCTTCCCGATAGGAATTAACCGCCATCTGCCATCCCTCCCTTCCTATGATCCGCGAAAGTTCCTCCCGCTCCGTACTGCGCCGCATAAGTCTCATAATACAGGCCTTTTTTCGCCAAAAGCTCCTCATGGGTGCCACGCTCCGCTATGCTGCCATCTTTCAGATAGATGATCTCATCGGCATGGCGGACGGCAGAGATGCGGTGGGCAATGATCAGCTTTGTGGTACCCTTTAACCGGTTCAGCGTTTTTTGGATCTGATGCTCCGTCTCCATATCCAGGGCGGAGGTGGAATCGTCCAGCACCAAGATGGGCGCACGCTTTGCCAATGCCCTCGCAATGCTGATGCGCTGCTTCTGCCCGCCGGAAAGCCCCACGCCCCGCTCACCGATCACCGTTCCGTACTGCTCTTCCATTCTTTCGATGAAAGACTGCGCCTGAGCGCTCTTTGCCGCCTGCCTGATTTCTTCCATGGGGAGATTTTTCCGCTGTCCCATCCGGATATTTTCCTCGATGGTGTCCGAGAACAGGAATACGTCCTGCAGTACGACTGAGACGCTGCCGCGCAGCTGCTTCAGGCTAAGGTCGCGCACGTCCGTGCCGTCTATTTTTACCGCTCCCTCCGTCGCATCATAAAACCGCTGGAGCAGGTTGATCACCGATGATTTTCCAGAACCTGTCGCCCCCATGATCCCCAGGGTTTTTCCCGCCGGCAGCACAAAGCTGATGTCCTTTAAGATGTCCTTTCCCTCCAAAGAAAAGGAAACCTGCTCAAAGGACACCTCTCCCTCTATCTCCGGCAGCACGACGGGAGCCTGCTTCTCACGGATCGACGGACTCTCCTGATAGATCTTCTGTATCTTTTTGTAGGACGCGGCGGCGGCGGAAACATCATTGGTAAGCCATCCCAGCATTTCCATCGGCCAGGTGCAGTTGCGGCTGTATTCCACAAAGGCGACCAGCTCTCCTAGCGTGAACTCTCCCCGCAGCACCACGATGCCGCCGAAAATCGTCATGGTTACCGGCAGCACTTTCCCTACAAACTGAAAGAGCGGGTAATAGCGCACCAGCGTCCTGGACTGGCAGATGTTCAGCTCATAGTAGCGTTTGTTGTGGGACATGAATTTTTCAATTTCAAACTTCTCTCTGGCAAAGGCTTTTACCGTCCGGACTCCCGCCAGATTTTCCTCTGCCACGGTCGTCAGGACGGCGTTTTCCTCGCTGATCTCCTCATAGATCTTATCTAATTTCCGTTCCATGACAATGGCGGTGGCGCCGCAGAAAATCATCGCGGCAAGGGGAGTCAGCGCTAATTTCCAGTTTAAGCGGAACATGCAGTAAAGCACAAAGCTGACATGGATCACTACCTCTATCACCAGCATCCCGACATACCCGAGAGCATTCCATACCTTATCCACGTCATCTTTTACCCTTGCCATCAGCTCTCCGGTATTGGCGCGGTCAAAGTAGTCCATGGACAGGGTCTGGATATGATGGAACAGATCCTTCCTCATCTCTGTGCCTATCTCGGAGGCAATGCTATCAAAGGTGAACTCTTTGCAGTAACCGAAGATGCTGCGCCCGACTCCCACGATCACGATCCCCGCCAGTAATTTTGTCAATATCTCCATATGACCGCCAAAAATGACATCATCTACGATCTGCTGGGTGATCTTCGGATATAGCATATCCAAAACAATCGCTGCCACCATGGAAGCTATGGCAAACAGATAGCCTCCCAAACGGCGCGCCAGATAGGTGTGTAGCTTTTTCACGTTTTCGCCCTCCGTTTTCTATGCGGCAGGAAGCGGCTGTCCCCGCCTTTCCCGCCAAATAAAAAAGCCTGCAGTAATTTCTATGAATCACCACAGGATCTCTATCCCAAAAAATGATAGACATTTCAACATTCCGGGTCCATGACAGCTCTTTTTCTGACAAGAGAATCCCTCCAGGAAAACCGTCCCCCGGGCTCGCGCAGATCCGCTGAGGCAATCCTATGATTTTCATTGATTTTTCCTTGCAGGCTGTGTTTATATCCGGTCATGGCTTTTGCCCCTCTCCTTAAATTCTATCCGCACTCCACTCATTCGTATAAAAGTATATGCGCATTCCCTTTTTTCTGTCAAGAATTTTCTCAATATTTTCCAACATATTTTTTTCTTCCCCGTCCATACTAGGATTAGGAACTACAGTAAAAATGTTGTAATCCTGAAGCAAACAAATTTATTGAAATGTATGGAGGGAAAAACCATGAGTGGATCTAACAATTCTGGTTCTAACACCAGCAAAATGGCTGTACCGCAGGCAAAAGAAGCGATGAACCGCTTTAAGCAGGAAGTGGCAAGCGAAATCGGCGTGCCTTTAAAGGACGGCTACAACGGTGACCTCACCTCTGCGCAGGCTGGTTCCATCGGCGGTGAAATGGTCAAAAAAATGATCATGAAGCAGGAAGAGGAAATGTCTAAATAGTCCTGAATCCAGCAGGAGGCAGATACTTTGTTTATCTGCCTCCTGCTGTTTTTCACTCAGGCCATGCCCGAAATAACATCAACGGCTTTGAAGGATTTTAAATCAGCGGTCATATGTTTCCGTTCCAAAAAAGAGAAACTCCTAGCCACGGTACATAATCGATTTTTTCATTTCCTCTGCGGCCGCGTCCCCCTGAAAGTAGCGCAGGATCTCCAGGGCGAACGGTATCGCCGTCCCCATGCCCCGGCTGGTAATGATGTTTCCATCTGCCGCAACCGCTTCCTCACTGACCATGGCGCCTGTCAGCTTCTCCTCAAATCCGGGATAGCAGGCCGCCTTTTTTCCCCGTAAGATGCCCGCTGCCCCCAGCACGCTCGGCGCAGCGCAGATGGCTGCCACTAGCTTCCCCTCCGATGCAAACTTCCTGATCACGGCATTGACCGTTTCATTCTCGCCAAGGCGCAGAGTCCCCGGCATCCCGCCCGGAAGCACGATGGCATCCAGCTTCTCATAATCCGTTTCCGTATCAAGGGCATCCGCCAAAAATGCTATGCCGTGGGAGCCGCGCACCTCTTTTTTCCCGCTGATGGAAATCATGACGACCTCCATGCCTGCCCGGCGCAGAATATCCACTGCCGTAAGGCCCTCGATCTCCTCACATCCGTCTGCCATAAAAATTCCGATTTTTTTCATGATGATCCTCCATTCTTGAATATGCATTTGTCTGAAAACCGCAGGAAAACCCTGTTTTTGCGGCATTCCGCCGTTCCTTTGTTTTTCCCTGGACTTTCCCGCAAAAAGATACTATAATCTAAAAGAAGCAAGTGAACGGGTATCGGGGAAGTGTCCCCATGCCGGATGGATAAGCGGGGAACAGCATGGAAATAGAACGCAAATATCTGATCAAAACACTGCCGGGGGACTTAGAAGCCTACCCTTGCAAGCACATAGAACAGGGATATTTAAACACAGATCCCGTGGTACGCATCCGCCGCTGCGACGACAGCTATACTTTGACTTATAAGGGAAGCGGCCTGATGGTCCGGGAGGAATACAATCTTCCCCTCGACGCAAAATCCTTTGCCCATTTAAAAGCAAAGATTGACGGCAGGCTGATCCAGAAGCGCCGCTATCTGATCCCCCTTGATTCTTCCCACACCATTGAACTGGATCTCTTTGAGGGCAGCCTTGCGCCCCTGCGGTTAGCCGAAGTGGAATTTGCCACGGAAGAGGAGGCAAACGCTTTTGTGCCTCCGGCATGGTTCGGGGAAGACGTGACCTTCTCCACCGCCTACCACAACAGCGTGTTAAGCAGACTGCCTTAGCGCGCGGCAGCGCTCCTCTCCGCCGGACAGCAGAAACGGGCGTATTTTCCTCTGCCGCGCGGCAATCTAACGCAGCCGTATGGTTTCATACCGCTGCCTAGTCCTGACACAGGCTTTGAGCGCCTCGTAGCGGTCTTCTAAATCCCCTTCCGGGATCACCACGTCAAGCACCGCTGCCATATCATTGATCAGGCGGTCGGTAATGGAATCCCCCATGGAAACCAGGATGCGGTATTTCTCTTCAAAATCATCCGTATCTAAAAACGCCATCAGTTTCGGATCGACGCCTCCCTCGCCTTCCTCCGGCTGCCCTTTCTCCGGATCCTCCTTTGCCTCTTCCTCTTTTTCCCCTGCGCCAGAAGGTTCTTCCCTTGATCCCTCTTCCGCCTCCGCCCGCTTCATTTTCTCCGCTATCTCGATGATCTCCGCGCTCTCCACTTTCTCGAAACGGTATTTTTGCGAAGCCTTTGGATATTTTTCACGGTCCACCTCGCTCAAAAACATGGTGATCGGTCTTGCGTATACCTTAAAATCCCCATATAATGCCTGATATATCACCATCTGCTCTCCGGTTTCCGAATGCTCGGCCACCGTGATGATCTGATATAAATTGTTCTTAAAATGGCGGTACAGTTCCCCGCTTTTTGGTCTTCTCTCTTTCATTCCTGCTCCCCTCTCTATAGCTCCATACTCTGATATTGATTCATCATCTGTATGCCCTCTGCTAAAAAGTCCCTCTCATAGCTCAGCTTTGCGGGATATCCCATGATGATAAGGTCATTCACCTGTCTCATCAGATCGCTGTCTCCGGTCATTTCAAGCAGGCCAGAATCTGCGGGGACTCCTGCTGCCCCGCCGTTTTTCGGGTGAAGCTCGTCTGCCGCATCTTCCTGCACGCTGGCAATGGCGCGGCTTAAAATATCATATGTATCCTGCTGCGGTTTTCTTTCCTGTACCGTCCTGTCTGGCACTTTCCCGTATTTCTGCTGCAGGCGGCGCTTTAATTCCTGCTGTCCGGCTTTTGCATCTCCCATCTGCGCGGGAGCTTGCGATGCCCGCCCTGCATCTCCCATCTGCGCGGGAGCTTGCGACGCCCGCCCTGCACCTCCCATCTGCGCGGGAGCTTGCGACGCCCGCCTTGCATCTCTCATCTGCGCGGGAGCTTGCGACGATTGCCCCGCATCCCCCTGCCGCTTCTTTTTTCCTTTCTTATTTTCAAGCCGAGCTGCCACTACAACGCCAATGACAATCAGCACTATGGCAAGTTCCATACTCTGCCTCCTTACCTTCTATCGCAGGGCCAAGCCCTTATCCATGTTATTCCTACGCCTGAAAGGCCCGCGCCGTTTTCGCCAGCCAGTCGCGGATCGCCAGATGCTGCGGACACTGCCCTTCACAGTTTCCGCATTTGATGCAATCTTCTGCCCGCCCATGGTCTGCCACCGCGCGTTCATAATTCCCCCTCGTGATATCATTCAGCCCAAACTGCACCGCGGAATTGTAGGCCTGGAATGTTTCCGGTATGGGGATATGCTTCGGACAGCCCTCCACGCAATAGCGGCATTGGGTGCATGCTATGGTGGGGAGCTTTTCTAATTCCTCCACCACTTCCCGCAGTACCTGCCGCTCCTCTCTGGAAAGGGGCTTGAAATCCCTCATGTAGGAGGTATTATCCTCCAGCTGTTCCTCATTGGACATTCCGCTCAGCACGACTATGACATTCTCTAAGGATGCGGCATACCGGATGGCGAAAGATGCCAGGGACGCCTTATCATCCAGCCTCTTTAGAATGGCTGCGGGTTTCTCCGCCATGGCAGCGAGGATCCCGCCTTTCACCGGCTCCATGACGATCACCGGAACGCCGTGCCTGACTGCCGTCTCATAACATTTCCGCGACTGCACATGCTCAGATTCCCAATCGTAATAATTGATCTGCAATTGGACAAACTCCATCTCTGGATGCCTGCTCAAGAAATCATCGAGAACCTCCGCCGTATCGTGGAAAGAAAATCCGATATGCCTGATTTTCCCCTCTGCCTTTTTCTGTTCTACAAACGCAAACCCGCCTTTTTCCTCTGTGTCCGCCAGCCGTTTCCTGTTCATGGCATGAAGCAGATAAAAATCAAAATAATCCACGCCGCATCTCCGCCGCTGGGTCTCAAACAGCCTTTCATAGTCCGCCGTCTCCTTTACCAGCCATACCGGCATCTTTGTGGCGAGCAGGAACGCCTCTCTGTCATAACGGTTTACCAGGCAGCGTCTTACCGCCTCTTCGGATTTCTCCTCGTGATAGGGATATGCCGTATCAAAATAAGTAAACCCCTGCTCCAGATAGGAATCTATCATGGCACAGAATCTGCCGTCGTCAATCTCTTTCACATCCCCGTTGATCACTGGAAGCCTCATGCAGCCAAACCCCAGCTTTTTTGATATCACATTCTTTAACCCGCTCATGGTTCCTTTTTCACTTCTCTCCCTTTTCATATTTGCGGAACTCCCCTCCGCCTGCCGTTCCGGTTATCCATGGATCTTCATCCATAGAGTTTCATCCATGGAGTTTCATCCATGGAGTTTCATCCATGGATCTTCATCCATGGAGATAGCTTTGCCTCATCTGCGCAAGCCTCTCCGTCACTCCCGCCAGATCCGTCTCTCTCCTGAAAGGCTCTGTGAAATGCTCTTTCAGATATTCCTCAAGCAGCAGATCCCTCTGCGCCTGTTCCATGTCCTTTAACGCTTCCCCGTCTTCGTGCAGGCGGTAATATGCCAGTGCGAAAAAATCCGGCGCGCGAAACTCCGCCGTGTCATCTAACACCGCCTTGATGTTTTCCAATTCGCTGCGGAGCAGAAGCTCCCCCATGGCGTCAGCCCCATTGCCGAAGCCGGCTGCCAGTTTTTGGAAACAAGCCACAGAAGACTGGAAATCCGCATCGTCCCGCCGTACCGTACAGTCATGGTAGATATGCTCCATGCCCTCTGACACCTCCTGCAGCTCCTGCCGCACCTGCCGCACCGGACGCTCCCCCATATGCTCCAGCAGCCGCTCCATCGCCTCTCTGGACTGCCCGATGTGCCTGACTGCCGTCTGGTAATGGGCAGAAAGCTCTTCCGCCCGCAGGAGCGTTTCTTCAAATTCCCTTAAGAATCTGCGGGTATTCCCTTTGTCACAGCCGGCGCCCAGCATGTCTTTTTTTATCTGCCTGACCTGATTTCTTAAGTCTTTTTTCTTTTGCCTGCGGACGCTTTTGCCTCCAAGGTTCATAGCCTCCTGCACCTCTCCTTCCTCCGCCATCTTTCCCTCGCGGGTCTCCCCGCCTCTTTCCATTATAATGATTTCTGTCCGTTCAGGCAATCCAAAATTTTATGGACATGCCCGCCGCCTGCCCTTATAATAATAGCAAATGCACAGAAAGCGAGTTCACCACCTATGGCACAAAAAAAAGACAGGCGCAAAGCCTATCTCAACGCTTACCGGCAAAATGAAAACGGAACCTACGTTTACTGCGGGAACCTGCATACCTATCAGGGCGATGCCAAAAGCCTGAGGCTGCTGAAAACAGAACTTGGCATATGCGGGGCGGCTCTTTTTGCCCTGCTCCTTGCCGCCGGATTCCTCCAGACATCAGGCGTAGGACGCTGCATGTACGTCATGCTGCCCTATGCCGCCGCTCTGTGCGGCAGCATCAGCGTCTGCTGGGGGATCTTCCGCTTTTGCACCGGCCCCGCCTCCCTTCCCGCCCATATCTGTGAGGCGTTCCTTAAGAAACTGCCGGGCCATGCCCTGTTTACCGCCTGCTGCTGCATCATCAGCCTGGCCGGCCTGATCCTCTACCTGGCCTTCAACGGTCTTCCCGCGGCCTCCGGCGGGTTTTTCTTTTTCCCTCTCCTAAACGCCGCCGCGCTCACGGCCGCGCTCCGCATCCGCTTTCTGGTACGCTCCACAGAATGGAAAGAGGAATCCCGCCGCTGAGGCTTAGCGCGGGGAACCCTCTCTTCCATCTGTCCCCCTGCCCGGATCCGCTTTTATGTCCATATCCACAGCATGATCCATACCGCCAGCCCAAGACCCGCGATGAACGCCAGCGCGATCAAAAGCGCCGCTTTCAGCGCGGCAAATATATAGATGCGCCGTTCCTGCGGCGTAAGCGCCTGCCCTTCTTCCCGCCATCCGCGCTCTTCCCCGCTGTTTCCTTTCTGCCGCGGGGGATCCGGAGGCTCCGCTGTTTTCCCCGCGCGCGGGAAAAACAGCCTCGGACGCTCAATGCCGCTCATGTCGGCGATGACGCGCCCGTCGTCATCGCCCCATTCTTCCCGCCGCCCCATCACTTCTCATATAGGTGGCAGACCACATAATGCCCCGGCTCTATCTCGCGCTGCACGGGAGCCTCCTCTTTGCAGCGCTCCATGCAGTCCGCGCAGCGCGTATGGAACTTGCAGCCCGAAGGAGGATCTGCCGGAGACGGAATCATACCCTCAAGGACAATGCGGTTCATCTTAGCTTTCGGATCCGGAACCGGGATCGCGGAAAACAGCGCCTTGGTGTAGGGGTGCAGCGGATTGCGGAAAATATCCGCCGTCTCGCCGTACTCCACCAGATTGCCCAGATACATCACTCCCACCGTGTCAGAGATGTACTCCACCACAGACAGATCATGTGAGATAAACAGATAGGTCAGATCGCGCTCGCTCTGCAGGTCCTTCAACAGGTTTATGATCTGCGCCTGGATCGACACATCCAGCGCCGACACCGGTTCATCGCAGACGACAAATTCCGGGTTTAACGCCAGGGCGCGCGCAATGCAGATCCTCTGCCGCTGCCCGCCGGAAAACTCATGCGGATAGCGGTCCTTGTGGAACGCCTGCAGTCCGCAGTCCGACATCACAGCGTCAATGTAATCATTGTATTCCGCCTTTGACACGATCCCATGCTCCCTCACGGCTTCTCCGATGATCTCGCCGACAGGAAGGCGCGGGGATAAGCTGGAAAAGGGATCCTGGAAGATAATCTGCATCTTCGTGCGCAGACTTCGCATCTCTTTTTTGGAAAGGTTATAAATCTCCTGCCCATTAAAGAGTACCTCTCCTCCGCTTTTCTCGCCGGAGAGGCGCAGGATCGCGCGTCCGGTCGTCGTCTTGCCGCAGCCGGATTCGCCGACAAGCCCCATCGTTGTCCCCCGCTTTAAGTTGAAGGTCACGCCGTCTACTGCCTTGACCCAGCTTTCTCTCCTGGAGATCATGCCTCCCTTGACCGGAAAATATTTTTTCAATCCGCTGACCATCAGAAGATACTGCGGGTCATAAGCCACAGGAGTATAGTCATTTTCCATCTCCTTCCCCTCCTTTCGCCTCGTTCTCATCATACCGGTAGCAGCTCACCTTGTGCGTCTCTGAGAGGCTGATCTCTTTCGGATATTCCCCCTCGCACCGCTCTAGGCACAGTTCGCAGCGGTCCTTGAAATAGCAGTAATCCGGCATGTCGATCGGGTTTGGCACCTTGCCCGGGATCGAGTAGAGTTTCTCTGTCTGCCTGCCCACAACCGGCTTCGATGCCATCAGGCCGATCGTGTACGGGTGTGCCGGGCGATCGAAAATCTCCTCCGTCGTGCCTTTCTCCACCACGCGCCCCGCGTACATGACGACCACATAATCCGCCATCTCCGCAATGACTCCCAGATCATGCGTGATAAACATGATCGAAGAGTTGATCTTGTCCTTTAAGCCGCGCAGAAGCTCGAGAACCTGCGCCTGGATCGTCACATCCAGCGCCGTTGTCGGCTCGTCCGCGATGATCACGCGCGGATTGCAGGCGAGCGCCATCGCGATCACCACGCGCTGCCGCATGCCTCCGGACAGCTCGTGCGGGAACATCCGGTAGACGCCCTCGCTATTGGCAATTCCCACCATCTCCAGAAGCTCAATGGCACGCCGCTTCATCTCTTCCTTTTTCATGTCCTTATCGTGGATCTCTAAGACTTCCTCTATCTGCTCTCCGATACGGAAGACAGGATTTAGCGCCGTCATCGGCTCCTGAAAGATCATGGAGATACACTTGCCGCGCAGATCCTGCAGCTTCTCATTCGGCATCTTCGCCACGTCATAGGCGCGGTCGCCTAAGTTCAGACGGATCTCGCCCCCCACGATCTGCCCCTGCGGCCTCTGCAGCAGCTGCATCAGAGAGAGACTCGTCACGGACTTGCCGCAGCCGGACTCGCCGACTACGCCCACCGTCTTTCCGATCGGGATATCGAAACTCACGCCGTCCACGCTCTTGACGGTTCCCACATCCGTAAAAAAGTAGGTATAGAGATTATCAAATTCCACCGCGTTCTTTTCGTCGCGCATCCGGGTAAGATACTCGCTCTCCGGCACATTCCTGCGCTTGCGCTTCTTTTCCATCTCTCCCGTGATCTTGCGGTTCTCCCTTGAAATCCGCCGGGATTCCCTCGCGGAGAGATAGCCTCCCTGGTTCTTTTTTGCCATGTTCGCCTCCCCCTCCCTATCGCTTCATTTTCGGGTCAAACGCATCCCGCAGTCCGTCGCCGACAAAGTTAAAACCAAGCACGGTCACCAGCAGGCAGATGCCGGCCGGAATCCAGATAAACCAGAATGTCGTCATGACATAGGAATTGTTGACATCAGAGATAATGTTTCCCCAGGAAGCAAAGGGGAACTTCACGCCCAGCCCCAGGAAAGACAGTGTCGCTTCCGTCAGGATCACGCTGCCAAGCCCCATGGTACAGGAAACGATCAGCTGCGGCATCACGTTCGGGATCAGATGCTTGAAAATCCTTCGTGACACCCGGATGCCCAGCGCTTCCGTCGCCGTCATAAACTCCTGCTCGCGCAGGGAAAGGATCTGCCCGCGCACCAGCCGGGCAATGCCCGCCCATCCCAGCACGCCAAGGATCAGCATCAGGTAAAGCATGCGGGCCTGCGGCTCCACTTTCATATTATCCATCGCCGCGCCGAGAATGATGATGATCGGCATGGACGGGATGCAGTAGAAAATATCCACAAGACGCATGATAAGATTATCTACCCAGCCTCCAAAATAGCCCGAGATCCCTCCCAGTATGACGCCGATCACTGTCTCAATGAAAATCACGATAAATCCGATGATCAGAGAGACACGGCCGCCATACATCAGGCGGGTGAGCATATCCATGCCATTGCTGTCCGTTCCGAGCGGATGCGCCTTCGAGGGGCTGCTATAGGTGTCATACACATAGGTTTCCGTCTCCTGCTTCACAGACCACACTTTCGCGCCGCCGTCATAAGAAACACTGTATGTATGCTCCTCACCGTCCTCAGACACATAGGAAAATTCCTTTTCATCGGCCTCGATCGCATCTCCAAGCCGCTCCTTAAAGTCGCGGGTGATCACAATGCCGTTCTCCTTCGACGCCACGACAAAGCGGCTGATGTAACCGATCACCTTATCTCCCGATAAGATGTTGCCGTCCTCATCGATCGTATAGGAGGCGCCGTCCGCCTGAAAGGAAGCGCCGCCGTTGGTGTATGCCTTAAGCGCCTCGTACTTCACGCGAAACGGAGGTTCCTCCATACCGTCCGCCGCATTCACGATATCCTTGTATGCCATCGCAAGCACCGTTCCGTCTTCCGCCGCGATCGTATAAAGATCCCTGCCTTCCTCCTGATAGACGTAATTTACATCCTGATAGGAAAATCCCGGCTCGCCCTTGCCCAGAGCCAGCAGGAACTGCGCCTGCAGGATCGTAGGGAACTCCTGCCCCTCTGCCGCCGCGTAGCGGAGATCATTGTTCTGCGTCACTCCCACATATTCTTTTTCCAGATAGGTATAGGTATAAAACTGCTCATCCTGCCCGTAGGGGATCAGTATGCCCCCGAGGAAAGAAAAGAGAAACATCGCAATCAGCATGATGAGTCCCAGTACCGCCAGCCGGTTGCGGAAAAAGCGCTTGACAACCAGCGCACCGGGAGAGAGGGTCTTCACACGGCGGTCGTCATTGAGAGAATACTGCTCCCCTCCCTCCGAAATTTCAGGATTGATTTTTTCAGCCATCTTTCTGCCTCCCCTCTATGACGCAATGCGGACACGGGGATCCACAACCGCATACAAAATATCCGAAATCAGGTTGCCGAGCAGGGTCAGCACCGCGATAAACGCCAGATAAAACATGGAGAATGGGATATCTCCCGCCACCAGCGCCTGATAGGAAGCGTACCCTATGCCCGGAATAGAAAAAAGCGTCTCCGTGATCAGCGCACCGGAAAACAGTCCCGGCAGCGATCCTCCGACAATCGTCACGAGAGGGATCAGGGTGTTGCGGAACGCGTGGTGATAAATGACCTTTTTCTCGCTCACCCCTTTTGCACGCGCCGTGCGGATATAATCCGCATTGAGCACCTCAAGCATATTCGTCCTCGTGTAGCGCATCAGCGATCCGACTGAGACGATCGTCAGGGTCAGGATCGGGAGGACCAGATGCTGGCACTTATCCAGAAACTGCCCCATCGCATCCAGCTGGGCATAATTGCGCCCTACCAGTCCGTGCGTATCAAACCATCCCAGCTTCACCGCAAAAATCAGCTTTAGCACGGTCGCAAAAAAGAACGTCGGCAGGCTGATGCCCACCAGCGCGCTTGCCGAGATGATGTAGTCCGACTTGGAATACTGCTTCGTCGCCGCAACGATGCCGAGCGGTATCGCGATCAAAAGCTGCAGGATCAGCGAGATCGAGCCCATCGCAAACGACACGCCGATCACGCTCTGGAACTCCTGCACGACCGGCACCGTAAACTTCCAGCTGTCGCCGAAATCGCCTCTCACAAAATCCCCCAGCCAGTGCAGATAGCCGACCAAAATCGGCTTATCCAGACCGTAGGAAGCATTCAGCTGTGCCAGCCACTCTTCATAGGGTTTTGAGCCGGGGGCCGTCGCAAGCTGCATCGCCATCGTTTCCACATAGCTTGACGGCAGGCAGCGGATCAGCGTATAAATGATCAGCGTCACAAAAAACAGTATGCCGATAGAAATCAAAAACCGTTTCATAATGTACTTTCGCAAAATATCCCTCCTAAATGCTCTTCTCAGGCATCCTCAGAACACCCTCTTTTTGACAGCAAACTGCGCACCAAGCAGGCACTGAAAGCATTTCCTTTCCGATGCCATAAGTGTCTCCCTGCTGCGCAGCCGATGCTTCTTATATGAATATCCATACCTCCCCGCGGAGAGGTATGGATATCCCTTAAAATGTATCCTGTTCCCGCCTTACTTCAGCTCCAGTTTCTCAAGCTCCATCGTCCAGGGATAGTATGGCGTCATATCCTGCGGCAGGCTGTCTACATTCACGCGCTCCGTGGAGAGCAGGATGCAGTCGCTTCTCTGGTAGATCGGAATCTCTACCGCATAGTCCATGATGATCTCCATCGCCGCCTGATAGATGGATTTGCGGTAAGTCTGGTCGGTAGACTTACGTCCCGCCTCAATCAGCTCATCTAACTCCTCATCTTTGATCTGATAGTAGTTTGTAGAGCCTTCGGAATGATACAGCTGGAACATATCCGGATCAGAGCTTGCCTGCCATGCCGCGCACCACATCTCCGCAACACCGTTCTGATAGCTTGCGTACAAATCACTTGACTGCGCATAATCCATGATCGTCAGCTCCATGCCGATCTTTGCCAACGCATCCGCCGCGTTCTTTAAGAGCAGGAAGCTCGGATGATCGCCATTGCCGCCGCCTCCGATGACACATTCATAGCTCATCTTCGCGCCCTCCGGAGCCGCTGTCACCTTGCCGTCTTCCACTTGGTAGCCCGCTGCTTCCAGATAGCCGAGCGCTGCCTGAAGCGCCGCATCATACTTTGTATCTCCTGTCATGTCTGCCGTATAGATCGGATCGCCGTTCACATCCACAGAGTATGCGATCTTATAACCGTCGTCCGTCGTCTGGGGCGCTGCCCAGGAGGTATTGGAGATCGGGTAGTTGATGACCTTCGCCGTCACGCCATAATAAGAATCGATCGCCTCGTCACGGTAAGCCGCGATCACGGTCGCGTATGCCTTGCGCAGATCCTTAGACGCGTCGGAATACGGGTCATCGCCGACTTTCATATTATTCGGGTTGATTCCGATGTAACCGTAGCCGCGGTAATCGATCAGCTTCGTCGTCAGGACCGGTCCGTCAAACTCATCCCACTGATCCTCGGTAAAGCCGTTCTCCACAGCAATCTGCTTTGCGACGTCCGTAGAATAAGTCGGATCCGCGATGTCAAGCGTGCCGGCAGTGATACCGGTTACTTTATCCGCCTCGGCAGACTCTAGGTAGTTCAGATGCGCGATTTTCGGCGCACCCTTATAATAGTCCGGGTTCGCGTCCATATACACCACGCCGTCCGAGAAGTTCTTGAACACATACGCGCCCGCTCCAAGCGGAGTCGTCGTCTTCGCCTTTACGATCGACAGGTCGCCTTTCGGGAAGCCGAACTGGTTGTTTTCATAATCATACTGGCTCTCGTCACCGTACCAGTGGAGCGGCGCGATCGGGAACTGCATCTGATAGATCGCTGTCGCATCCAGCTCCGAGGTCGTCACGCGCACCGTATAATCGTCCACTCTCTGGATACCGGAGACATTCGCGGCAGATTCGCCCGTCTCGACGCCGATCGTGTAGGAAGGATCCAGATAAGTCCACAGAGCACTGCTTGCCTGCTCCGTGTCAGAAACTTTCACATAATCCCCCTCGTAAGCCTCCACCATTGCGTTCCAGAAATCCGCAGCTGTCGCGCCCTCCGGAGTCTCATACCCCCAGTTCGGCGTGATCGCTTCCACAGGATCCCCCGCCTGGTTGTAGCCCTGCGCGATGCAGTAATCCAAAATCGACTGGGCAAACGCCTCTCCCGCCGCCGGAAGATCCTCGCTCCAGAACGCGGTCTGAGTCGCCTCGTCCCAATAGGTAAAATCCGTGTTGCCCTCGCCTGCCGCAATCAGCAGCTCATACAGCGGAGACATGCCGGAGCGATACTCCTCCACGCCCTGGATCGGAATGGAGTAGGTCGTTGAACTTCCATCATACGTCGGATCCAGCAGCACATACATTCCAAAAATCACATCGTCGATCGTTGCCGGCTCTCCGTCAGAAAAAACAAGATCGTCACGGATCTTGATGTCATAAGCGACCGTGCCGTCCGCATTCTCCGTGACCGTCACGTCCGCCGGCTGGGTATATGTATAATCAGTGCCGTTGTACGCGCGCGTCTCACCCTCAATCCCTTGGTTCACCGGATTGCCCACACGATCCACATACATCGTATACAGTGTAAAGGCCTCGACTACCTCCACATCGTTTGCCGCCGCCGCGAAGAACGGGGAGAATTTTCCCTCCAATCCCTTTTCCACCGATACTACCAGCGTGTCATTTGCCGCCGCGTCTTCTTTCTCCGCTTCTCCCGCCTCTGACGGCGTTTCTGTCCCCGCATCCGGATCCGCGGCCGGGTTATTTCCGGCATCCCCGCCATCCGATCCGCAGGCCGCCATGCCAAGCGCCATAGAAAAAGCAAGCAGCAAGCTTAGAATCTTTCTCTTTTTCATAATGTACCTCCTTTTGATTTTCTATATAAACGGAAGATGTCCGCTCCCCGTCTATACCATAAAACAACAAAACACCTGCCGCAGGACATCCCCGTCCGCCGCACGCCCGCATTTCAAAAAACAATTGTATGCCAACTGCAAACAAGATTTCTTTTATTATACCCATGGTAAGGATTTTGTCAATAGTCTTTTCATTCAAAAACTGCATGTGTCGCTCTCCTCCGGCTCTGCTCCGCGCCGCTCCCCGGGCAGTTTTTCCGCAGATCCCTCTGGCATTTTACAGATTGTCCCGCTTCGTTTTCTCCTATTTTCCGCAGGAAAAATCCTCCCTGCGGGAGAGCGCCGCCGCAATTTTCTTCTATTTTCCAGAGGCCGCCGGACGGATTTCCGCTCATCCGGCAGGCTCCCTGTAAGACAGGCCTCCGGGACGGAAACCCCGGTTTGCGCGCCTTTTCAATTCCTTTAGACGCGAACGGCAGCCTCCGGGACGGAAACCCGGTTTGCGCGCCTTTTCAATTCCTTTAGACGCGAACGGCAGGCCTCCGGGACGGAAACCCGTCCGGCGCCTGCCGTTTATGAACTGCTTCATTCTTTCAAAGACATCCTGTTTTCAGGGACTAATTTTTCTGCGCGTACATAAAGTATTTCATGCCGAAGACAGTCGCAAACGTCCCCGTCACATTCGGCTTCTGCATATAGACGTCATTATAGAAATAGATCGGTACCACTGCCCAGGTATCCATCAGCATATCCTCCGCCTGATGCATCAGGTCTACGCGCGCCGCAAAGTCCGTCATGGTGCGGATCTCGCTTATCATGTTATCATACTCCGTCCAGTCGGGAGCCGCCGCGGAATCGCCCTTTCCAAGCTGCATATCGTTGTTTCCGGAATCGGAGGTGAAAATCTCAAGCATGTTGATCGGGTCATTGTAGTCGGCTACCCATCCCTCACGGGCCACGCCAAAGTTACCGTTCTTCCGATCCTCTAAGAATACGTTCCAGTCCTCTGTCTTAATGGTCACCTCAATGCCGACGAGGCCTAAATCCTGCTGGACCGCCTCCGCGATCTTCTGGTGTCCGGTACCCTCATTGATCACATATTCAAATCCAAGCGCCGGTGAGATCGCGTAACTTCCATCGCCGTTATCCGTAAAGCTATATCCTGCGCTCTCCAAAAGCTCCATTGCCTTCTGCACATTTCCCGCGCCTGTGGTTGCCGCGTCATAGTAAGATTTTGTTTTGAACTCGCCGCCGTTGCCGTCCGCCATGCCTGCCGGAACAAAGGCATCCGCTAGCTCCTGTCCTGTCTGCCCGATGTTGTCTACGATATACTGGCGGTCGATCAATAAGCTCATAGCCTCCCTCATGGCTGCCGCCTGCTCTACGGTTTTTCCGTCAAACATGTCATCCTGCACGTTAAAGCCGATATAGTAGGTTCCCAGCTGATCGACAATGTAGAACTCTTCGTTGCCCAGCAGAGAGGCGATCTCGTCATTTGGCACGGTGTCGATAAAGTCAAGGTCCCCATTGTTGTACGCCGCATAGATCGCGGTGTCATCTGCGCTCAGCATAAACTCCAAGGTATCCATCGTCACGTTCGCGGCATCATAGTAATTGGGGTTTTTCACATATACCATGCTCTCCTCATGCGCCCAGGAGTCCAAGGTATAAGCGCCGTTGCACACAAAGCCAGCCTCCTGCGCCCACGCGCCCGGGTTGGTGCCGTCCGGGTTCGCAGCCTCAACGCTTGCCTGATGCACCGGCATGAAGGTCGGGAACGCCGTCAGATCCAAAAAGTATGGGCATGGGTTCGTCAGGGTGACCTCGAGCGTGCTATCATCTACCGCTTTCACAGCCAGGGCATCGCCGTCTCTTGCAATGATATCAAACAGGTACGCATAATCCGCTGCCGTATTGGGATCGGCCGCACGGCTCCAGCTGTAGACAAAGTCATTTGCCGTCAGGGGATCGCCGTTGCTCCATTTTGATTCGATCATTTGAAAGGTGTATACGGTCCCGTCCTCCGATACGGAAGCCTCTCCTAAGGCCGGAAGCAGATTTCCCTCTGGATCGTATGTGTATAAACCCACAAAAGAGTTTACCGCAAGGCAGCCGCCGTCTACGGAGCTGTTCAATGCCGGGTCAAGATAATCCGGTTCGCTTGCAAGGTTGATCTTCAACACGCTTCCACCCGCGTTTTCCGACGGAGAAGCATCCCCGCCCGCGTTTTCTCCCCCCGTGGCAGACGCGTTTTCGCTGCTGCTGTTTCCGCTGCCGGAGGCATCGTTGGAACCGCATCCTATCAGGCCAAGCCCCATGGAAGCAATCAATAAAGTTACGACTACTTTTTTCATAATTTTCCCTCCTAAAAAAGATTTATGTTTCACACACCGGACCGGTGCGGCTGAAACCGCCTGTCTTATTTCTTCCAGCACGCCACAAAATGCCCGTTTCCCCTGTCCTTTAGCGGCGGCATCTCTTCCCCGCACTGTTCCTCCGCATACCGGCATCTGGTGCGGAACGGACAGCCGCTCGGCATATTTAAGGGGCTTGGAACATCTCCCTCTAGCACAATGCGCTGGCTCTTTCTCGCCGTCTTTGGGTCGGGAATCGGCACCGCCGACAGCAGGCTTAACGTATAAGGATGGATCGGATGGCCATTCAGCTCATCCGCATCCGCGATCTCCATCATTTTTCCGAGGTACATCACGGCAATCCTGTGGGAAATATGATGTACCACCAGCAGGTCATGGGCAATGAACAGATACGCCACCCCAAGCTTTTCCTGCAGCTCCTCAAACATATTGACAACCTGCGCCTGGATAGACACGTCAAGGGCGGAAACCGGCTCGTCACAGACAATGAATTTGGGATTGACCGCCAAAGCCCTCGCGATGCCGATCCGCTGCCTCTGCCCGCCGGAAAACTCATGGGCATAGCGGGCCGCATGCTCCGCGTTTAATCCTACCAGCTCCATCAGCCCCAGGATTTTTTCCCGGCGCTCCGCCTTGCTCTGATAAAGTTTATGTACATCCAGCGGCTCCCCGATAATGTCCTCAATGGTCATCCTGGGATTCAGGGAGGAGTAGGGGTCCTGAAAGACCATCTGCATTTTTTTGCGGTATGGCTGCATATCCACATCCACCCTGCCTTTGCGCACCGGTTTCCCGTCCGCCCCCGTGATCAGCTTGCCGTTCCCGTCATACTGCTCTCCCCCGTCAAACAGAACGTCCCCGTCAAATACGATCCTTCCCGCCGTGGGCTGATACAGGCGGAGCAGGGTGCGTCCTACGGTGGTTTTTCCGCAGCCTGATTCCCCGACCAATCCCAGCGTCTCTCCCGGCCTGACGGTAAAGGAAATGTCGTCCACTGCCTTTAGCTGTAATTTTTTCCATCCGTGGCGCACAGGAAAGTATTGTTTCAAATGGCTTACCTCAAGAAGGGCATCCCCTTCCCGAAGCTTCTTCTCTTCACTCATCTACTCTGCTACCTCCTGTGCCTCATATAATTCTTTCACGTTCATCCAGCAGCTGGCAAGGTGGCTGTCACTGACGCGCAGCTCGTCGGGATGCTCACTGAGGCAGATTTTCATCGCCTCCTCGCAGCGCGGGCAGAACGCGCAGCCTTTTGGCATGTTCAAAAGATTGATCGGCGTGCCGCCGATGGGCAGAAGCTTCTCACCCATGTTATCCGTTTTCGGAATGGAGCGCAGCAGCCCCTTCGTGTATTCATGGGAGGGCTGGTAAAAAATATCATCCGCCGTCCCGCGTTCGCAGACGCGCCCCCCATACATGACGATGATCTCATCGCACATGCTGGCTATGACGCCCAGGTCATGCGTGACCATAATGATCGCCATCCCCAGTTTTTCCTGCAGTTTCTGCATGAGTTCGAGTATCTGCGCCTGGATCGTCACGTCCAGGGCTGTGGTCGGTTCGTCCGCGATCAGGATATCCGGCTCACAGGCAAGCGCCATGGCGATCATCACGCGCTGCCGCATACCGCCGGACAACTCATGAGGATACTGTTTGATCCGGCTCTCCGGCTCGTTGACTCCTACCAGTGTCAGCATTTCAACCGCACGCGCCTTCGCTTCTTTTCTATTCTTACTGGTATGAAGCATGATCGCTTCCTCCAACTGATTTCCTACGGTAAAGACCGGATTTAAGCTGGTCATCGGATCCTGGAAGATAATGGAGCATTTCGCCCCGCGGAACTTCTGCATTTCTTTGCTGCTCCATTTGGTGATATCCTCCCCCTTATAGCGCACCGCGCCCTCTGTTATCCTGCCGGAAGCGGCCAATATCTGCATAATGGAATAGGCGGTCACAGATTTCCCCGAGCCGGACTCCCCGACAATCCCAAGGGTCTTTCCCGCCTCGAGGCGAAAGGAAACGCCGTTGACTGCCCCTACCTCGCCCGCGTCGGTAAAGAAACTGGTATGCAGGTTTTCCACCTCCAGGATATAGTTCTTTTCTTCGCTCATGTCGTTCTCCTTTATCATAATAACCGCAAGCTTTTTGAGGTCTTCCTATTATTTCAGCTTGGAATCGAAAGCATCGCGCAGGCCGTCCCCCAAAAGATTTAACGCCAGCACGATCAGGCAGATGGCGGCTGCCGGAATGATCAGGCGGAGCGGGTAGGACTGCATCCCAGAACGGGCGTCATTTGCGAGGGAACCCAGGGAAGCGAGCGGCGCGCTGACGCCTAGCCCAAGGAAGCTCAGATAGCTTTCTGTGAAGATCGCGCTCGGTATCTGCAATGCCGTCGTGATGATGACGACCGACAGGCAGTTCGGCAGAATGTGCCGCGATAAGATCCTGCGGTTGGGCGTGCCGATGCATCTAGCGGCAAGCACATATTCATTGTTCTTAATGGACAGCACCTGCCCTCTGATGATGCGCGCCATGCCCACCCAGTAAAGGAGGGCGAATACGATGAACATGGAAATCATATTGGTCCCCAGCCTTGCAAGCGGCGTTCCCACCAACGCCCCCTCTAAGACTCCTTCCAGCACTACCGACAAAAGAATGATCAAAAGCATATCCGGCAGGGAATAAATGATATCCACAATACGCATCATGACCAGGTCGAGCGTGCCGCCGAAATATCCGGCGACGGAGCCATAGATCAGGCCTATGATCAGCACCATGATGGAAGCCACGACGCCGATGGAAAGGCTGACTCTGGTGCCATATATGACGCGGATAAAATAGTCGCGGCTTAGGCTGTCCGTCCCGAATATATGAGGAAACAGTTTTTCCCCCGTCTCGTCCATATACTGCTGCTCCAGCCTGGAGTACTCAAAGGGCGCCAGATTCGCCGCGGATTTATCCCGCACGCCGTTGACGCTGATGATCTGGTCGTAACGGTAAGGAACCACATGAGGAGCGGCGATGATCAGAAGAATGATCGCCGCCAGCACAATGATGCTTCCCATGGCGAGCGGATTTTTCCTCAGCCGCCTCATACCGTCCCTGAAAAAGGTCGTGGATTCTCCCATGACGTCCTGCTGCCTTTTCTCTTCGTCCGTCGCCTTTTCAAACGCTTCCCGGCTGAATTTCGATATATCTACCTGAGCAGACAAAAGCTGCCTTTTCATTTCTTTCCTGTTTGCCATTGTGATAAGCTCCTTATCTCTCTCTAATCCAGGGTGATCCGCGGGTCTACCAGTTTGTACGCGATATCCGTCAGGAGGTTTGCCACAACCATCAGTATCGCCAAAAAGATCGTCGTTGCCATAATGGTCGGATAATCACGGTTCGTGATGCTGGTGACAAAGGAGGAACCCAGGCCCCCGATGGTAAAAATGCTCTCCACTACCATGGAACCGGTCAAAATGAACGCCACCATGGGACCGACATATGTAATCACCGGAATCAAAGCGTTCCGCAGCGCATGCTTAAAGATAACCTTCCAGGCGGCAACCCCTTTTGCCTTTGCGGTACGGACGTAATCCTGATGCAGCGCGTCTAACATACTCGTCTTTGTCAGGCGGGTAATATATGCCATCGGATAAACGCTTAGAGCGATAATCGGCAGCACATAATTGGGATTGCTCGAGGACCAGACCGGAACCCAGCCCAGTTTCAGGCAGAACACCAACAGCAGCAGCGTAGCCAGCACAAAAGACGGCATCGCCGTTCCCAGAGTCGTGAAGAATACGATCAGGCGGTCCGGCAGGCGGTTCCTCGTGAGCCCCGCAAGGCTCCCCAGAACAATTCCAAACAGAATGGCAATGGCTGCCGCAGTCCCGCCTAATCTCGCGGAGACCTGGAATTTTGACCAGATATCCGTCCAAATGTCGCGCCCCGTCTTCAGGCTGACGCCCCAGTCGCCCCGAAACAGGTTCCTCATATACAGCAGATACTGCTGCGGCACAGGCTTATCCAGATTGTAGCGCTGCTCCAGCACGGCCTGCACGGCCGCGCTTCCGGCCTTCTCCTTGTTAAAAGGGCCTCCCGGGATCATGTTCATGGCAAAAAATGCGATCGCGCTGACGATGAGCACTGCTATGACTGCTAATAACACTCGTTTTACAATGTATTTACCCACTTTTCTCTCTCCTGCTCCTCTGCGGTTTCAGGGCTGCTGCCCCTGTGACCCGTGCTCCGATTTCTTTCTTCCTTTATCTCTTTATCTATATATCTCTCTATAGCTGTATTGTTTTAGTGCATTAAAATTGTATATTTTGTATTATACACGCCCATTTTCATTTGTCAACGAGTTTTAAGCCGAACTGCGCGGCGGTTTCTGCCCGCGCCGCCGCTCATCCTCGGGAAAACCGCCGCTTTGATTTCAGGAAGTGTTAAGATTTTTCCCATCATTTTCCCAAAATGTATGTTACAATGGGAGAAAAGAACGCGCTTTAGAAAGGAAATTTTTATGATCGCCACCGAAGATGTTTTAAACATGAGCTATTATCAGAAAGAAAAATTTACCGGAAGCTACAGAGGCATGCGCTATCTCCTCCAGAAAAGCTCCGCGGACGGGGCCGACGTCTTCCTTGCCTATATCTGGCCAGGCCCTTATAATTTCGCCTCCACGGAGGATCGCCTGAAGACCTCCGCCACCTTCCCTTTCACAGACGAGGGGAAGCAGATGGCGGTAGACTGGCTGAATGAGCAGTGGCTTCTCCGCAAAGGGGAATGGCAGGATCACGCCCCTGCGTAAACGCAAAAAGGCCATGGGCAAGACATCTGTCTCGTCCATGGCCACTCCCCGCATATCACGGCCGTCCCAGCCGTTCATCTTACCCTGCCAAGCTGTCCCGCAAGATCCTCCGCCAGACTCCTGGCATCCGTATCCGGCGCCGGGGCAGAATCCCGCCCCCGCGACAGGCTGTTTAGGATATAACTGTAAATGTCCCAGTTAGAGCTTTCCGTGTAATGCAGCCCGTCTTTCGTGTCATATCCCTTCCTGAGCAGATAGCCGTAGCTGTCTATGTAAGAGATCCCCGAAATCTTCCGCAGCCTCTGGTTAAAGGCCTCAATACATACATTGCTGTACTGCGGCTCCATCCTGCCCATCGTAGGGTTCACGGAAACCAGCCACAATTCCGCTGTCTTTGCCAGCTTGCGGTAGGCGCTGATGTATTTATTGATATTCTGCATATCGTTAATGCCAAAAGCGCTCACCACCACCCAGTTTTGGATCTCCGAATGGCGTTTCTGGATATTTTTCAGCTTGGGCAGCCCCTCGGAAACCATCCAGTCATATCCCATACCGGGACTGCAGACCGTAAAGAAATTGGCGTTCTTCCCGATGCCGCAGTCCTCGTTCATCAGATAGATCCTGGAATCTCCCAGGAAAATGTATCCTGTATCGTATTCGCATTCTTGCGCCTCGATCTCTGGAGACTCTGAGGCTCCTTCCTTCTCTGGAGACTCCGAGGCTTTCTCCTCTCCTGCCCAGGATCCCGCATCCGGCTCTTCCGAAAAAGATCCCCCCGGCGCTTCCTCCTGCAAAGGCGCCGCCTGATCCTCTCTTTCCCCCGCATCCTGGAGTTCCTCTTCCCCGCCTGTGCCGCTGCCTTGATATTCTGTTGTATCATCCGCCTCTGCCGCGGCGTCCGCCGTCTCCGCTTCCCGCGTCTCTGTTTCCTGCGGCAGCGCTTCCAAGATCTGCCCGATCAGAGCGGAATTTTTGTTTTTGTCCGGTTCCCCTTTGGCGGTCATTGTCCTCACGCAGCCTAATGCCGCCAGAAGGACAAAAATCCCCAAAAAAACCGTGATTATTTTTTTTCTGTTATTCATTCTGCCATCATATAGAAAAAAAGAGCCTCTGACTCTTTCCATTTGATCTGCCACTATCGGTTATGCGGGTAACAGGACTTGAACCTGCACGGTCTCCCACCAGAACCTAAATCTGGCGCGTCTGCCAATTCCGCCATACCCGCCTGCTGCCGCCGTGTTCTCCACAGCTCCTTTGCATTATACCCCAGCAGGCTGAAAAATGCAAGCTTTTTTCCTTTCAAAGCTGATCAGCGATCCACGGAAAAGAGCAGGCTAGAAGCACGATCATCCTGAAATTCGGGATGACCCGCTGCTTCCCTTGCCCGTTTTACAGTACCCGCCCTTGGCTCTTTTTATCTGTTTCTCTCCTCCTTGGCGCGTTCGCCCTTGGCTCTGTCTGTTTCTTTTCTCCTCGGTACGTTCGCCCTTAGTCTTATCTGCTTCTTTCCTCCTTGGCGCGTTCGCCCTTAGTCTTATCTGTTTCTTTCCTCTTTGGTACGTTCGCCCTTGGCTCTGTCTGTTTCTTCTTTCCTCCTTGGCGCGTTCGCCCTTATCTCTTTATCTGGATCTTCACGGAGGCTTTCTTCCCGCTCCCGTCCTCCGCCTGTGCCGTGATGGTCACGGTCTTTCCGATCCCCGCTTTCTTTGCGGTCACTTTCCCTTTGGGATCCACGGACGCGTATTTCGTATTGGAGGACGTCCATTTCAGCTTTTTATTCGCATTTTTCCCGCTGGTTTTCACCGCCGCCTTTAGCGTCATGCTCCTGCCCGCCGCGAGCGTCTTTTTCGCGCTGGTTATCTGCACTTTCGTCACGGCGTGCTTCATGATCTGGATCTTCACGGAGGCTTTCTTCCCGCTCCCGTCCGTCGCCTGCGCCGTGATGGTCACGGTCTTTCCGGCTCCCGCCTTCTTTGCGGTCACCTTCCCTTTGGCGTTCACAACCGCGTATTTCGTGTTGGAGGACGTCCATTTCAGCTTTTTATTCGCATTTTTCCCGCTGGTTTTCACCGCCGCCTTTAGCGTCATGCTCCTGCCCGCCGCGAGCGTCTTTTTCGCGCTGGTTATCTGCACTTTCGTCACGGCGTGCTTCATGATCTGGATCTTCACGGAGGCTTTCTTCCCGCTCCCGTCCGTCGCCTGCGCCGTGA
>CAZAMD010000005.1:0-11784 GCA_964486485.1 uncultured Roseburia sp.
CGTCCACAACGGTCGATCTGTCGCGAATCAGCGCATCCCCCGCCATCTTCCTCGGGGCGGCCGCGTTTGCCCTGCTTACAGTGCTGCTTTCCTGCGCGAAACCCGCGAAAAAAGCGGGCCGCGTCACACCGGTGGAAGCCCTGCGCTATACGGAAGGGCAAAGGCAAAAAAAGAAACACCGGAACACGCGCGGGGCGGGCATCGGACAGATGGCGTTCGCGAATTTGAGCCGGAGCAAGACGAAAACCCTGCTTGCGGTGCTGTCGATGTCTCTTGCCGTTGTGCTTTTAAACAGCGTGGCGATATTCATAAACGGGTTTGACACGGAAACGTATTTATCTCATGTTGCTGCTTCTGACTTTCTTGTGGGAACCGAGGAATACTTTCAGTACAGAGGGCATAGAGGAGACGCGGGCCTAAGCGGGGAGCAGCTGCAAAAGATCCGGGAAAACACGCGGGAATCTTCCAGCGGCTGCGTGTACGCCTTGGACGGGCAGTTTCCTATTTGCTGGCTTGACGAGGAAGCCTACCGGAATATTAATTTCCTTTCCGGTGAAAGGCTGGAGTGGGAGATCGCCCATGCCGAGCGCAGAGACGGCAAACTCGGCGGCATCCTGATGGCAGAGGGTTTTGATGAGGCGCTTTTGGATAAACTGATCGTCTATGACGGTGATCTGGCTCCCCTGACGGACGCCAAAATCCGCTCGATTGCCGTCGCGGCCAACGCGGATGACGACGGGGAAATCTCTTCTCCTTTCCGCGTGGGCGATACGCTCACGGCCACTTATGTGGAAAAGGGGGAATATTTTGACGTCCGGACGGGCGAACCGGCGGATGAAACGACAACGGAGGAATTTGTGGACTACCGCATCACGGCTTCCCACGATGTGGAATATCGAATCTGCGCAATCGTCGGGATTCCAAGAAGCATGAGCTTTCGCGCGTACACAAGCGATGGCGTGGGGGCGGTGCTGGACAGCAGGATTCTGTTAGAGGACAGCAAAGGGGCGGCGCATCCGATGCTTTATGTGTTTGACGCTTTGGATGCGGATGCGGAGGCCGCGGCGGAGGAATTTTTAAGCGGCTTAACAAACGGTGGTTCCTCCGGCTTGCAATACGAAAGCAAGGCGATCCTCAGCAAAGAGTTTGACGGTTTCCGCAGCATGTTTTTGATGGTGGGCGGCGTGCTGTGCTTCATCGTGGGACTGGTAGGGGCGCTCAATTTCTTCAACGCCATCCTGACTGGAATCCTGACCAGGCGCCATGAATTTGCCATGCTTCAGGCGGTAGGCATGACAGGAAGGCAGCTTCGGCGGATGCTTGTGCTGGAGGGAGTGTTCTATGCGGCTGCGTCGGGGATCCTCTCCCTGTTTCTGTCGCTGGGCATAAACGCTGTGGCATCATCGGGGGCATTGGAGAATGTATTCTGGTTTTTCTCTTACCATTTTACCATTCTGCCGGTGCTGGTCATCACACCCGTGTTTCTGGCGCTTGGAGCGCTGATTCCCCTTGCCGTGTACCGATCCGCGGTAAAAAAGCCGATCGTGGAGCGGCTTAAGGAAACGGAAGATTAAAACGGCTGGGGGATCAGAAGCGTATCTCAAATGGCGCAAAGATAAAACTTGACAGGAATGTTGGAAAGGGCGTATAATTTCTTCATTAATAGTGCAAGATTTAATCTTGTATCAATCATTAAGGAGGATATCATCATGAGCATCTATGATTTCACGGTCAAGGCGCAGGACGGCAGCGAAGTACCGCTTTCTGATTACAGGGGCAAGGTGCTGCTGATTGTCAACACGGCGACAGGCTGCGGCTTCACGCCCCAGTATGAGGGACTGCAGGATCTGTATGAGAAGTATCAGGAGAAAGGCTTCGAGATCCTGGACTTTCCCTGCAACCAGTTTGGCAGCCAGGCGCCTGGCACAGAGGAAGAGATCAAGGATTTCTGCCAGTCCAGGTATGGCGTGACATTCAGGCTTTTCAAGAAGATCGAGGTGAACGGGAAGAACGAGGAGCCGCTGTATACCTATTTGAAGTCGCAGCAGGGCGGCGTCATGGGCAGCAAGATCAAGTGGAATTTCACGAAGTTTTTAGTGGACCGGAAAGGAAACGTGGTGGAGCGTTTCGCGCCGGCCGTGACGCCGGAGAAGATTGAGGACAGCGTGTCAAAGCTGTTAGAGGAGGTTGACGGAAGCGGGGAATGACTGTTAGAATAGACAGCAGACAGAGAAACAGTTTTTTGGGAGGAGAAAGAACAGATGAACATTTATGATTTTACGGTGCGCAATGTCTATGAACAGGAAGTTTCCCTGCGCGACTATGAGGGCAAGGTGCTGCTGATCATCAATTCCGCCACGGAATGCGGCTTCACGCCTCAGTATGACGGTCTGCAGGACTTGTATGAGAAGTATGGGGATCAGGGGTTCGTGATTCTGGATTTCCCCTGCAACCAGTTTGGCAGCCAGGCGCCTGGCACGAACGAGGAGATCTTAAGCTTCTGCGATTCACGGTTCGGCATTACGTTCCCGATGTTTTCCAAGATTGACGTCAATGGGGAGAACGAGATCCCGCTCTACACTTATCTGAAAGAGCAGAAAGGGTTCGCGGGCTTTGACGAGGAACATCCGCTGACGCCGATCATCAGCAGCGCCGCTTACCGCATGGATCCGGAATATGAGTCCAATAGCAAGATCAAGTGGAATTTCACGAAGTTTTTGGTGGACCGCGAGGGCAACGTCGTAGAGCGGTTTGAGCCCACCACTGATTTGTCGGTAGTGGAGGAGAGGATAAAGGAGTTGTTGTAAGATGGTGTATGATTACAAGACGCAGAACACATGCGCGACGAACATCAGATTGGAGATCAACGGCAACGTGGTCACGAACGTTGAGTTCACGGGCGGGTGCAATGGGAATCTGAAAGCGATCCCGAGGCTGATAGACGGCTGGACGGTGGAGCAGATCGAGGAGAAGCTGAGCGGGATCACCTGCGGCAGGAGGCCGACGTCGTGCGCCGACCAGCTGTCCCACGCGGTGAGGGAAGCATACGAGGCATCTTTGGCACAAGCTTAAGGATGCGTGGAAAAAACGGGGAGTGTTATGGAAATGGATCGATTTGACAGCCTCAAGCTTGAGAACCAGCTGTGTTTCCCTCTCTACGCCTGTGCCAAGGAGATCGTGAAGGCATACAAGCCCTATCTCGATGAACTGGATCTGACGTACACCCAGTACATCACCATGATGGTGATGTGGGAGCATAAGCAGCTGCGGGTGAAAGAGCTGGGCGGGTTTCTTTATCTTGATTCCAGCACGCTGACGCCGCTTCTTAAGCGCCTGGAGGAAAAAGGCTATATATCCAGGCAGCGTTCCAGGGAGGATGAGAGGGATCTGATCGTCACCATCACCAAAGACGGCGAGGCGCTTCGGGAAAAGGCGCTGACGGTGCCGGGGCGGCTTGCCGCCTGTATCAGGATGGAACCGGAAAAAGCGCGGGCATTATATGCGATGCTCTATGAGATCATAGGGAATCTGCGGGGAGAGGAATGACGCCCCTTGCCGGGATTTTGGTTTCCCTGAGCGGTCATTCCGATGATCATAACGGCATAACGGCATGACAGCACAGCCTTGAACGCATAGAGTTCGACTCTATGCGCCCAGGGCTGTTTTTGCGGGGATGCTTAAAGTTTTAAAAGCAGCTGTTAAAAAATGGACAACTTACTTGAAAAATACAGGAAAAAACACTATAATCTAAAATAGCAGTTTTTGTTGCCGATGTGGGAGTGCCTCTTCACGTCGGTTTATCCATGAATGAGGGGGAGGCGGCAGATTCGCGCTGCACGCTTCATGCCTGTCGTGTAATAGGAAAAATTTTATAAGTGGAGGAAAAAAGAATGAATAGCAGCAATGATAGCTTGGCGATGCGGCGCGTTGCCAAGTTAGTCGATGAGAACAGTTTCGTGGAAATCGGTTCTCTCGTAACCGCAAGAAGCACGGATTTTAATCTTGCAGGCATCAAAACGCCATCGGACGGTGTGATCACCGGGCACGGCCTGATCGGCGGCAGCCTCGTATTTGTCTACAGTCAGGATGCTTCGGTATTGAACGGCACCATCGGTGAGATGCACGCAAAAAAAATCGCTTCGGTATATGACATGGCGATGAAAATGGGGGCGCCGGTGATCGGATTTCTCGACTGTGCCGGCATAAGGCTGCAGGAGTCGGTAGACGCGCTGGATGGTTTCGGGCAGATCTATGCAAAGCAAGCCGCTGCTTCCGGCGTGATCCCTCAGATTGCTGCTGTATTTGGGAACTGCGGCGGGGGACTTGCCGTAGTCCCGGCATTGTGTGATTTCGCTTTCATTGAGAGCGAAAAAGGAAAGGTGTTCATCCATTCCCCCAATGCCATCGCCGGCAACCGGGTAGACAAATGCGATACTTCCGCGGCAGGCTTCCAGTGCGCGGAGAGCGGATGCATCGATGCGGCGGGCGATGAGGATGAGATTATCGCTCAGATCCGCCAGCTGGTGAACATTCTGCCTTGGAATAATGAGGGGGATGTCTACACTTCTGAATGCGAGGATGACTTAAACCGCGCCTGTGAGAATATGGAATCCATGGCGGGCGACCCGCGCTATCTGCTGAGTGAGATTTCAGACGGACACGTCTTCGTTGAGACAAAAGCGGGGTTTGCCAGAGAAATGGTGACCGGGTTTATCAAGTTAAACGGCATGACCGTGGGCGCCATTGCGAACGCTGCGGAAGTTTTTGATGCCGAAGGGAATCAGGCGGAGGCGTTTGAGCCTGCACTGTCCGCGAGAGGCTGCAATAAAGCGGCTGAGTTTGTGCAGTACTGCGATGCGTTTGAGATTCCGGTGCTGACTCTGACGAATGCAGAGGGATTGGAAGCGAGCATGTGTTCAGAAAAGAATTTAGCCAAAGCGCTTGCCCGCATGACGTGCGCTTTTGCGGGCGCGACCTGTCCGAAAGTAAACCTGATCACAGGAAAGGCTTACGGAAGCGCTTATGTCTCCATGAACTCCAAATCCATCGGCGCGGATTTTGCGTATGCGTGGAAAGATGCAAAGATCGGAATGATGGATGCGGAGCTTGCGGCAAAGATCATGTATGCGGACGCTCCCGCGGATGTCATTGCCGGGAAAGCAAAGGAGTATGACGCCCTGCAGGACAGTGTCATGGCTGCCGCCGGGCGCGGTTCTGTCGATCTGGTCCTAGAGCCGGCCGACACAAGGAAGTACTTAGTATCCGCGTTTGAGCTTCTGTATACAAAGCGCGCAGGCCTGCCGGAAAGAAAACATGGAACAAAATAGAAAGGTGAAGTTATGAAGAAAAAATTATCTTTAATGCTTTGTCTTGCGCTGATGCTTTTGACAATGACAGCGTGCGGAACGGATCCTGCCAGTGCAGATTACTTTGGCATGACTTATGAGGATCTCAAAAGCGGCATGGAGCGCGACGTGGCGTCCCTGGTGGGTATGACAGATGAAAACCGGGCGAGCATCTACTCCTATGGCACGGAGGAAGTCATTCATCTTTTGAACAGCTGGGATGTATCGACCGCGGATCTGGGACCGTATCAGGGATTGGGCGAGTTTTCGATCGACAAGACAAAGAACACTGTGACTACGGAGCAGGTAGTGCATTTTCCGGACAGGGACATTGTCGTTACCTATGTATATGCATATGATCATGAGACGGAGCAGGCAGTATTGTCAGATGCCTCCGTCGATCTGGTGTATACTCTGGGTGAGCAGATGGAGAAAGCGGGCATGAATACCCTGCTGGGCATGGGGACGGTGTTTGCCGTGCTGATCCTGATCAGCCTGATCATTTATGCCTTTAACCTTATTCCCTATATCCAGAACAGATTCAGCCGCAGATCGGAAGAGACGGAGGAGAATGCGGTAGTGGTGCAGATCGAGCAGAGGGAGGAGCAGGAGCTGACGGATGACCGGGAACTTGCCGCGGTCATCACGGCTGCCATCGCGGCAGGAACAGGGGCTTCCGCAGATTCCTTTGTCGTTCGCTCTATCCGCCGCAGATAATCAGATCACACAAAAATCAGAACGTTTGCAGCGCAAACAGATACCGTATATGTTTAGGAGGATTATTTCATGAAAAGTTACACAGTTACAGTCAATGGAAATGTTTATGATGTCACAGTAGAGGAGAATGCTTCCTCAGGCGCGCAGCCTGCTCCCGCAAGGCGCGCGGCGGCTCCCGCAGCCCCTAAAAAAGCAGAGGCTCCCGCGGGCGCGGCAGGAAATATAAAAATCGAGGCGGGCGCGGCAGGAAAAGTATTTAAGATAGAGGCTCCCGCGGGAACCGCGGTAAAGAAAGGCGATGCCGTACTGATCCTTGAGATCATGAAAATGGAAACTCCGGTGGTCGCCCCGGAGGACGGAACTGTGGCAAGCATCAACGTAGCTGTTGGAGATATGGTAGAGGCGGGTGCATTGCTGGCAACTTTAAACAACTAATGTCAGGAGGATTACCATGAGCTATATTTCGGAAACGTTAAGTAACCTCCTGCATCAGACCGCTTTTTTCAATCTTACAGGGGGAAACTTTGTTATGATCCTGGTTGCCTGTGTGTTTCTCTACCTGGCAATCCGCAGAGGATTTGAGCCTCTGCTGCTGGTTCCCATTGCGTTTGGCATGCTGCTGGTAAATATCTACCCGGACATCTTTGCGTCCCCGGAAGAGATGAGCAATGGCATTGGAGGCTTGTTCCATTATTTTTATGTCCTAGATGAATGGTCCATTTTCCCCTCGCTGATTTTCCTCGGAGTAGGCGCTATGACGGATTTCGGGCCATTGATTGCCAATCCGGCGAGCTTTCTGTTGGGAGCGGCGGCGCAGTTTGGCATCTTTGGTGCGTACTTCCTTGCGATTCTGATGGGATTTAATGACAGGTCGGCAGCCGCAGTATCCATCATCGGAGGCGCGGACGGTCCGACATCCATTTTCCTTGCCGGTAGGTTAGGCCAGTCCGGCCTGATGGGTCCGATCGCGGTGGCGGCTTATTCTTATATGGCGCTGGTTCCCATTATCCAGCCGCCGGTGATGAAACTCCTGACCACCAAAAAAGAGCGGGCGATCAAGATGGAGAACTTAAGGCCTGTGTCTAAACTGGAAAAGATCCTGTTCCCCATCGTTGTCACCATCGTGGTATGCGTGATCCTTCCGACCACCGCTCCCTTAGTCGGGATGCTTATGCTCGGCAATCTGTTCCGTGAATGCGGCGTGGTGCGCCAGCTCTCGGAGACGGCGTCCAACGCGTTAATGTACATCGTCGTGATCCTGCTGGGCACTTCCGTGGGCGCATCCACCAGCGCGGAGGCGTTCTTGAATGTTACCACGCTAAAAATCGTGGCGCTGGGACTCATCGCCTTTATCTTTGGCACGGCGGCGGGCGTGCTGTTTGGCAAATTATTGTGCTTTCTCACAAAGGGCAAGATCAACCCGCTGATCGGTTCTGCCGGCGTATCCGCGGTGCCTATGGCAGCCCGCGTCTCCCAGAAAGTGGGGGCGGAGGAAGACCCGACAAACTTCCTGCTTATGCACGCGATGGGGCCGAATGTCGCCGGAGTCATCGGCACGGCGGTCGCGGCGGGTGTGTTTATGGCAGTTTTTGGAATTTAGATTAGGAGGATCACATGTCAGAAGTTATAAAAAAACCGATAAAAATAACAGAAACCGTACTGCGCGATGCGCACCAGTCCCTGATTGCAACCAGAATGACTACCGAGCAGATGCTTCCGATCATCGATAAGATGGATAAGGTCGGATACCATGCGGTCGAGTGCTGGGGCGGCGCTACCTTTGACGCGTCTCTCCGTTTCTTAAAGGAAGACCCGTGGGAGCGCCTTCGCAAATTGAGGGCAGGGTTTAAACAGACAAAACTGCAGATGCTCTTCCGCGGGCAGAATATCCTGGGATACCGTCCCTATGCAGATGATGTGGTGGAATATTTCGTGCAGAAATCCATTGCCAACGGCATCGATATCATCCGGATCTTCGATTGCTTTAATGATATCCGCAACCTGCAGACGGCGGTGAGCGCGTGCAACAAGGAAAAAGGACATGCGCAGGTGGCGCTCTCCTATACCTTAGGCGATGCCTATACCTTAGATTACTGGATGGATACGGCAAAAAGAGTGGAGGAGATGGGGGCGGATTCCCTCTGCATCAAGGATATGGCGGGACTTTTGACCCCGTATCAGGCAGATGTTCTGGTCAGGGCATTAAAAGCGTCCACAAGCCTTCCCGTGGAGCTGCACACCCACTATACGTCCGGAGTCGCGTCCATGACGTACCTGAAAGCCGTGGAAGCGGGCGTGGACATCATTGATACCGCGATCTCGCCTTTTGCCCTGGGGACCAGCCAGCCCGCGACGGAAGTCATGGCGGAGACGTTCCGGGGGACAGAATCCGACCCCGGGTATGACCAGATGCTGTTAAAAGAAATCGCGGATTACTTCCGTCCGATCCGGGAAGAAGCGTTAAAGAGCGGTCTTTTGAATCCCAAGGTACTGGGCGTGGATATCCAGACTCTCTTGTATCAGGTGCCGGGCGGAATGCTCTCCAACATGGTCTCCCAGCTGAAAGAGCAGCATGCGGAGGATAAGTACATGGAAGTCCTTGAGGAGATCCCCCGTGTGCGGAAAGACTTAGGCGAGCCGCCCTTAGTGACCCCCTCTTCCCAGATTGTCGGCACACAGGCGGTATTCAACGTGCTGATGGGCGAGCGGTATAAGGTTGCCACGAAAGAGACAAAGGACGTGCTGCTTGGAAAATACGGCCAGACGGTAAAGCCGTTTGATCCGGAGGTTGTGGATAAGGTTCTCGGAGAGGAAAAGAAGAATGCCATCACATGCAGGTACGCAGACCTGCTAGAGCCGGAGCTTGAGAAACTGGAATCAGAAATGAAACAGTGGAAGCAGCAGGACGAAGACGTTTTGTCCTACGCGCTGTTCCCGCAGGTTGCCATAGAGTTTTTCCAGTACCGTCAGGCACAGCAGAAAAAAGTAGACGTCACTGTGGCGGATACCAGGAACGGAGCTTATCCTGTATAATGGCTGAACACGAAAGGGAAGAGACCGGTCGGAGGTTTCTTCCCTTGCTTCTCCCGTTGCTATCATATGCCGGCCGGAAACAGCCTGCGGCATCGCGGACGATGCGCGCCGCGCAGAGAGCGGCACAGAATGGAGATTGAGAATGCATGAGTTTGAAAAGAAAACATCGGCGCGGAAGCAGTTAGATACCGAGAGCTGGTTTATCGAGAGTTACCGCCGCTATCAGGGACGCCCCTTGCGTATCCTGCTTTCCATTTATAAGGGGAATTACCACAAATTTGTCATGGCAGTCATCTGCTTTTTCATCAAGCATGCCTGTGTATGGGTGCTGCCCATCATCACAGCGGATATCATCAACGACGTCACGGAAAAGCATCCTGACACCCTGCAGCATATCATTTTTTATGCGCTGCTGGAGATCGCGCTGATCGGCATTAACATTCCCATGAACTATCTGTATACATCGTACAAAAGCCTTGCCACCCGCTATGCGGAAACAGGGCTTCGCAAGGCGCTGATACGGAAATTGCAGCAGCTTTCCATCTCTTACCATGTCGAGACACAGTCAGGGCGGCTGCAGTCAAAGATCATGCGGGATGTGGAGGCAGTGGAAACCCTGTCCACCCAAATGTTCCTAGGGATTTTAAACATCGCTTTAAACATCGGCGTCGCTCTGGCGGTAACCGCCTCTAAAAGCAAGGTGGTCTTCCTGTTTTTCCTGCTGACGGCTCCGGTGGCGGCGGTCACGATGGTTTCTTTCCGGACAGCGATGAAAAAGCGGAACAACGAATTCCGCAAAGAGATGGAGGAGACTTCTGCCAGAGTGATGGAAATGGTGGAACTGGTTCCCGTTACCAGAGCTCATGCCTTAGAGGATGAGGAAGTGCAGAAGATGAGCGGCCAGCTGTTTGCGGTGGCGGAGAAAGGGTATAAATTAGATCTGATACAGGCATTGTTCGGATCCGTGGGATGGGCCATTTTCCAGGTCTTTCAGGTGGTCTGCCTTGCTTTTACCGGCTATCTCGCCTGGCGGGGGAGGATCATGGCGGGGGATATCACTTTATACCAGAGTTATTTTGCCACGGTAGTAAACCAGGTGTCTGCCATCGTGACATTGCTGCCCACCATCACGAAAGGGATCGAGTCCGTCAATTCCATAGGGGAAGTGCTTTTGTCCGAGGATGTGGAGGAGAACGAGGGCAAGAGGGAGCTGTCCGGGGTGAAGGGCATCTTTGATTTCGAGGATGTCACGTTCCGCTATAAGAACAGCGAAGTGCAGGTGCTGGATCATTTCAATCTCCATGTGGATCAGGGGGAGACCGTTGCTCTGGTGGGAGAATCCGGAGCGGGAAAGTCAACGGTTTTGAATCTGGTCATCGGTTTCCACTTAGCGGAGAGCGGCAGGGTGCTTTTAGACGGAAATGACATGGCGCAGATCGATCTGCGGACTTACCGGAAGCATCTGGCGGTAGTGCCGCAGACCTCCATCCTGTTTTCCGGAACGATCCGCGAGAACATTACATACGGCAGTGAGGACGTTTCCGAGGAGGAATTGCAGGAAGTGATAAAGGCGGCAAATCTTACGGATTTGATCGGAAGCCTGCCCAAAGGCTTAGAGACCACGGTGGGGGAGCATGGAGGAAAGCTCTCCGGAGGCCAGAGGCAGCGGATCGCCATCGCAAGGGCGCTGATCCGGAAGCCGAGCGTCATCATCCTCGATGAGGCGACATCTGCCCTTGACAGCATTTCGGAGAAACTGATACAGGAAGCGCTGGCAAACTTAACGAGGGGAAGGACCACGTTCATTGTGGCGCACCGCCTTTCCACCATCCGGGACGCGGATAAGATTGCGGTGATCGCAGACGGGCGCTGCGTGGAATACGGTACGTTTGACGAGCTGATGGAACAGAAAGGCGCGTTTTACCGTATGAAGATGATACAGAGCTAGAACATATTTACAGATAAGGCGTGATAGGATAAAATAAAATAAAAATTGCGGAACAAGCGGAGCTGCGTTTGTAAGCCTCGCTTGTCATGCGGATTACAGAATGGATGGAGGCGATCATTATGTTTTGTAGGAATTGCGGGCAGCGATATCTTTCAGATGAGGCGGTGATATGTACAAAATGCGGAGCGCAGAGAGGGATTGGGGTCAATTTCTGCCCGAACTGCGGCCATCCGACGCCGCCGGGCAGCCAGGTCTGCTTAAACTGCGGAGTCTCTCTTGCTGCCTATGAGCCGAAGGGAGACAAATCCAAGATTGCGGCGGGACTGCTTGGGATTTTCTTGGGCTGCTTTGGCGTGCATAACTTTTATCTGGGATATAACGGAAAAGCCATTGCGCAGTTAGTCATTACCCTTGTGAGCTGTTTCTTCCTTTCCCCTGTTTCAAGCATCTGGGGATTGATCGAGGGCATCCTGATACTCAGCGGCAAAATCGACCGTGATGCCAATGGGCAGCTGCTGTCAGATTAGGGGATTTCAGGATCGGATGCATCATAAAAAACGGAAATGGCTGTCCCCAAAAGGCGGTCATTTTTGTCTTTTGTAGGAAAACGCGGCGTGCCGCACTTTTCGCCGCTTTGTTTATTGACAAAAAATCATGATGTGTTATCATAAGTCTAGTGTGATGTGTGTCATGTAAAAATAATTTCAGAGATTGCAGCTACGGGGTATCAGGCTATGATGG
>CAZAMD010000005.1:11884-13688 GCA_964486485.1 uncultured Roseburia sp.
TGCCGGATCGCTGCAGATCATTGAGGAATGTTTATGAGAAAACAGGTACTGTCTCTTCTCGTAGAGAATAACCCGGGCGTGACGAGCCGCATTTCCGGCCTGTTCAGCCGGAGAGGCTACAATATCGACAGCTTTTCTTCCGGCGTGACCGCGGATCCGCGCTATACAAGGATCACCATTGTGACCAGCGGCGATGAACAGGTCTTAGAGCAGATTGAAAAGCAGTTAGCGAAGTTAGAAGATGTCGTGCATATCAAGCAGTTAGAGAACGGATCTTCGGTAACGAGAGAGCTGATATTAGTGAAGATTAAGGCAAAGGATACGGAGCGCCAGCCGATCCTGAACGTAACGGAGATTTTCCATGGAAAGATCGTGGACGTCACCCGCGATTCCATGGTCATTGAACTGACCGGGCACGGGGATAAGCTGCACGCCTTTTTGGATCTGCTGTCAGGCTATGAGATCTTAGAGCTGGCGCGGACGGGAATCACCGGACTCTCCCGGGGGATTTCCGATGTCGTCATCATCGATGAAGATGGGAAGCGGCAGACCCTGTAGGTTATGTGAATACTACAAAGACACAGAGGATCTCGGGATTTGCGGATGGCGCAAAGTTTCTGGGAAATGAAAAATGGGAGGAAAGAAAATGTCAGCAAGAATATTTTATCAGGAAGATTGCAGCCTTTCCCTGCTAGAGGGAAAAACCATCGCCATTATCGGATATGGCAGCCAGGGACACGCGCATGCGCTGAACTTAAAAGAATCCGGATGCAATGTGATCATCGGCCTTTATGAGGGGAGTAAGTCCTGGGAGAAAGCGGTAAAGCAGGGCTTTGAAGTATTCCCATCGGCGGAGGCGGCGAAAAAAGCGGACATCATCATGATCCTGATCAATGATGAGAAGCAGGCAGAACTTTACAAAAAGGATATCGAGCCAAACCTTGAGGCTGGAAATATGCTGATGTTTGCCCATGGATTCAATATCCATTACGGTTGCATCGTGCCCCCGGAACATGTAGATGTTACCATGATCGCGCCGAAAGGGCCGGGACATACCGTCCGTTCGGAATATCAGGCGGGAAAGGGCGTTCCCTGCTTAGTGGCTGTGGAGCAGGATGCGACCGGTAAAGCGCTCGACATGGCGTTGGCGTATGCCCTTGGAATCGGCGGGGCGAGAGCGGGCGTCCTCGAGACGACATTCCGCACCGAGACGGAGACAGACCTCTTTGGCGAGCAGGCAGTACTCTGCGGCGGCGTCTGCGCCCTGATGCAGGCAGGCTATGAAACCTTGGTAGAAGCGGGCTACGATCCGAGAAACGCATACTTTGAGTGTATTCATGAAATGAAATTGATCGTGGATCTGATCTATCAGTCCGGTTTTGCGGGCATGAGATATTCTGTCTCCAACACGGCAGAGTACGGCGATTATGTCACAGGATCGAAGATCATCACTGAGGACACGAGGAAGGCCATGAAGAAGATCTTATCCGATATCCAGGACGGTACTTTCGCGAAAGAGTTCTTATTGGATATGTCCGACGCCGGAAAACAGGTTCATTTCAAAGCGATGAGAAAGCTGGCTGCCGAGCATCCGTCTGAGCAGGTCGGGGAAGAAATCCGCAAGCTCTACAGCTGGAATAACGAAGAGGACAAATTCATCAATAACTAAATAAGCGTCAAACCCTGTTGACAAATGGTTCGGATATGTTAGAATGAATCGAGCTTTCAGAGAACGATCAGGCTTCGTCTCTTATTTAAGAGACGGAGTCTTTTATCAATTAAGAGGAGAAAAAGATTGAAAAAA
>CAZAMD010000005.1:13788-20822 GCA_964486485.1 uncultured Roseburia sp.
AAAAAGATTGAAAAAAATCCCTTTTTGTGAAAAGACCGCCTGACGGCGGCAGAATGAGAGGAAAACGGATTTTATGCGTTTGGCTATTTTGTGCCGGAGCGTCTCAAATAGCTTTGAGGACAGATGAGGAACCGCTTACGCGGATTTTCTCCGGGAGATGCCATAGGGTGCCTCCTGATTCCGTCGCGTAAACGCTCCAGAATGGAGAGAAAAATGTCAGAACTTTATAATCACAAGGTCATTGAGAAAAAATGGCAGAAAGTCTGGGAGGACAACAAGGCATTCGCTGCCTTAGACGACTACAGCAGACCCAAGTATTACGCCCTGGTAGAGTTTCCTTATCCTTCGGGACAGGGGCTTCATGTAGGCCATCCAAGACCCTACACCGCCCTGGACATTGTCGCCAGAAAAAGAAGAATGCAAGGCTACAATGTACTCTATCCCATGGGATGGGATGCGTTTGGCCTTCCCACCGAAAACTATGCCATCAAAAATAAGATTCATCCGAAGATTGTCACGGAAAACAATGTAAAGAGATTTAAAGACCAGCTGAAATCCTTAGGATATTCCTTTGACTGGGACAGGGAGATCAATACGACAGACCCGGACTATTATAAATGGACCCAGTGGATTTTCCTGAAATTATTCAAGGCAGGTTTAGCATACAAAAAAGAGATGCCGATCAACTGGTGCACCTCCTGTAAGGTAGGACTTGCCAACGAGGAAGTGGTCAACGGCGCCTGTGAGCGCTGCGGTTCTACGGTGGTGCGCAAGGTAAAAAGCGAGTGGATGTTAAAGATTACCGAGTATGCGGAGCAGCTGATCGAGGGCTTAAAAGATGTGGATTACATTGAGCGCGTGAAGCTTTCCCAGATCAACTGGATCGGGAAATCCTTAGGCGCGGAGGTGGACTTTGCCATAGCGGGAAAAGAGGACAGACTCAGAGTCTACACGACCCGCTGCGACACCTTATTTGGAGCGACCTATATGGTACTTTCGCCGGAACATCCGCTGATCGACAAATACAAAGAAGAATTAAAAAATTGGAACGCCATTGAAGCGTACCGGCAGGAGGCGGCAAAGAAATCCGATTTCGAGCGCGCGGAGCTGGCGAAGGAAAAGACCGGCGTCATGCTGGACGGACTGAAAGCGGTCAATCCGGTAAACGGCAAAGAGATTCCCATCTGGATCTCCGATTATGTCCTCATGTCCTATGGAACGGGCGCCATTATGGCGGTTCCCGCCCATGACGAGAGGGACTGGGAATTTGCAAAAAAATTCAATCTTCCTTTGGTTCAGGTAGTGGCAAAGAACGGGGAAGAGGTTGACGTCCATGAGGCGGCATTTACGGATGTGGCGACCGGGGTTTTGATCAATTCGGATTTCCTAAACGGACTCGAGGTAAAGGATGCCAAGGCAAAAATGATAGAGTTTTTGGAGGAAAAAGGCATCGGTACAGCCAAAACCAATTATAAATTAAGGGACTGGGTCTTTTCCCGTCAGCGTTACTGGGGAGAACCGATCCCGATCGTAGAATGTGAAACATGCGGTTTCGTGCCTTTCGATGAGAGCGAGCTTCCTCTGTTACTGCCGGAGGTGGAGAGCTATATGCCAACGGACAACGGGGAATCCCCGTTAGCGGCCATGACAGATTGGGTAAATACCACCTGTCCCTGCTGCGGAGGTCCCGCAAAGAGAGAGACGGATACCATGCCGCAGTGGGCAGGGTCTTCCTGGTATTTCTTAAGGTATACAGATCCGCACAATAAGGAAGCGCTGGCAAGCCCGGAAGCGTTAAGCTACTGGATGCCGGTGGACTGGTACAATGGCGGAATGGAGCATACGACCCTGCACTTATTGTATTCCAGATTCTGGCATAAATTCCTCTATGATCAAAAGGTCGTTCCCTGTCCGGAGCCATACCAGAAGAGAACCTCCCACGGTATGATCCTGGGTGAGAATGGCGAGAAAATGTCAAAATCCAGAGGAAACGTAGTCAATCCGGATGATATCGTAAGAGATTACGGAGCGGACACCTTAAGAACTTATGAAATGTTTATCGGCGCCTTTGATTTAAGCGCTTCCTGGTCTGACGACGGGGTGAAGGGCTGCCGCCGTTTCTTAGAGCGTGTGTGGAAACTGCAGGATATTATGACCTCGGAAGAAGGTTATTCCTCTGAGTTAGAGACGAAAATCCATCAGACCATCAAAAAGGTCAGCAGCGATTATGAGAATCTGAAATACAATACGGCAATCGCCGCCATGATGGCATTGATCAACGAGTTTTATAAGAAAAATGCCGTTACAAAGGGCGAATACCGTACCCTGCTCCTTCTTTTAAATCCGGTCGCGCCCCATATCACAGAGGAGCTGTGGGAGACTATCGGCGGTGAGGGCTGTCTTTATCAGCAGTCCTGGCCGGAATATGATGAGGCAAAAACGGTAGAGAACACCGTGGAAATAGCCGTCCAGATCAACGGAAAAATAAAAGGGACATTGGAGATCGCGAAAGACGAGGTAAAAGATGCGGTGATCGCAAAGGCGAAAGAGGCCGTGGCGGATAAGCTCACCGGAACCATTGTAAAAGAGATCTATGTTCCGAGCAGGATCGTCAATCTTGTGGTGAAATAATTTGAGAGGAAATTTCACAATAGAATAAAGTGCTTGGACATATGGAAAAGTCCGCCGGATAGCGAGAACTGAAGAGAGTGTTCTTCAAGGAAAGGTGCTTGATAGATTTAAAAATGGAAATGGATATCCAAAAAAATCTTAGAAGAATCTTAGAAGAATAGCGCAGGCAGCGGCGGCGCTGCCTGCGCTATTTTTGTGAAGTTCAATTGTTTGACGGATCATTCATACTACGCAACAGACGATAGGCTGTGCCTTATGATTTTTTGCCACATTGCCTGTCATTCCTGAACCCCGGCCTTATTGCCGGAGCGTTTCCCTGTACTTCTCCCGGATTTCAGCTATGGACATCAGGTCATTCCCTCTTTTCACGAACCAATGGAGAAAGCCGTTGAGCCGTTTCGCCTTGGCGTGTTTGGCAATCGCGGCGCAGGAGTGCATATCCATCATTTCTCCTTTATAATTGAGTTTTCCATTGCGGCATAAAGTCGCGGCGGGACTTCCGTCCTTGAGATAAAAAACCTCTCCCTCGATCAGGAACTTTGCTTCCACCATTTCCTGAACAGTGACTTTTATGGGTTTTTCATCATAGGCGGCTCTTGCGATCGGGCCATCCTCAAAAGAAACGGATTTTAAGCGCATTTCCCCGAACGCGCAATAGGTCTTTTCCCGCTCGATCATGATATAATTCCTGCCCAGTTTCTTGGCGGCGGCGGCAGTAGTCATTGTGCCTCCGAAAGGATCTAGCACGAGATCTCCTGCATTGGAAGAGATGGCGATGATGCGCTCAAGCAGTTCCAGAGGCTTTTGTGTGCTGTGGAGTTTCCTGCCCTCTGCGTCTTTGATGCGCTCGCTGCCGGAGCAGACGGAAAATCTCCAGACAGAGCCGAGCTGCTTTCGGATCCCTTTGAAAAAGGCTTCCCTGTCTACGGTATCGGTATTTAGCTCCTTTGAGGTCTTGTAATGAAACGTAAATTTCGCATCTTTGCTCTTTGCCGCCCACAGGAGGGTTTCGTGGCTGTTGTTCAGTCTTGTGCCCATAAAATTCGGCGTTGGGTTTTTCTTGTGCCAGATGACGTCATTGATCAGCCAAAAGCCCAGTTCCTGCATGATGGCCCCTATGGTATAAATGCACTGCATGCCGCCGATGACCCAGATGGAGCCATTCGGTTTTAAAATCCGGGAACAGGCGGAGAGCCAGTTTCTCGTAAAATCCTGGTAGTCCTCTAAGGTTTCAAACTGATCCCATGGATCATCGCAGCCGTCAAACGCCGTACCCTCCACTCTCTGCAATGTGCCTTCCACACGCATCCAATAGGGCGGATCCGCAAAGATCAGATCCACAGAATCCGGCGGCATTTGATTCATGACTTCAATGGAATTTCCGTTAATGATTTGATTCATAGTCATCTCCGTTCTGAGCGCATAGGTGGGAAAATAAGTTTGATGGCTTGGGGTTCCAACAATTTATCCGTTTAAAATTTATCTGTTGGAAAATCGTTCGTTTGAAATTTATCCGTTTAAAATTTATCCGTTGGATTATCCCGCGGCATAAGTCATTCTCTGTGAAACGCCTGATAAAAGTCGATAAAATCCCTCAGCGGTTTTGAGGGCCTGCTGCGGCGGTAGGAAAACCCCACTTCCCGTTTGGGGATAGGGGGATCCAGCGGGATTTCTATCAGTGTCCCCGCGGACAGATCCTCTGACACAAAACGCCTGATGACGCAGGCGATGCCCATGCCGATGCGGGCAAAGTCGATCAGCAGATCCATGTTGGAGATATCGATGGACTCCCGTATGGCGATCTGATTGTCCTGCAGATAAGCATCAATGTGCTGGCGGGTGATATTGTTTTTATCTAAAAGCATCAGCGTCGCGTCGGAAAGCAGCGGATGGTTCTGCGTTCCCCTGGAGGAAAGGCCGCGGATATAAGAGTCTGCTGCCACAAACACATCTTCAATTTCCTCTAAAAAGTCAAACTGGATATTTTTCAGGGACTCCGGTTTTCCCACCAGCCCGATGTCGATCGTTCCATCTTCCAAAAGCCGCAAGGTTTCATTGGTGGGCTGGCAGGAAATGGAAACCGAGACATTTGGATTTTGCCGGATAAATTCTTTTAGATAGGGGAGAAGCATATATTTGCAGAGAGTGGCGCTGACGCCGATTTTTAAATGGCCTATGCCAAGCTCCATGGAGCGGCGCAGCTTTTCCTCTCCCAGCGCGAGCGTCTCAAAGGCGCTGGAAACATGCTCATAGAGAAGGCTTCCCTCCTCGGTGAGAGCGACCCCTCTGGAACTTCTGGAAAAAAGCCTGCAGCCCAGGCTGTCTTCTAATTTCTGGATCGATTTGCTGATGGCAGGCTGGCTGATGTAAAGCTCCTTAGCGGCCCTGGAGATGTTTCCAGTGTTCGCCACCGCGTAAAAAATCCGATACGAGGATAAATTCTGGTTCATGAAGCCTCCTTTTTCGGGCGGAGGACAGGATTGCCCCGCCTGGATCGCCGATGCCCCGCGGCGGCGTGAGGTCAATGGACATTGCGCCTGTGCCGCGCATATGCTTTCGCGCGGATTGCCGACGCCCTGCGGCAGTATGATGTCAATACGCATTATATCATGATTAGCGGTTATGGTAAATATATTTATTATGTATTTTAATTATGAATAGCAATTGTGATACAATAGATGCAGATAAGGCAGGATCAAAGGCTTATCTCGCACACACACGAAATAGTTACTTTATGACACCGCGCCGCCAGACGCGGGCATGGAAAAACGAAGTTAGGAGGATTTGGCACATGGGGATGACGATGACGCAGAAGATCCTTGCGGCACACGCAGGGCTACCATCGGTTGGCGTAGGGCAGCTGATCGAGGCGGAGCTGGATCTGGTGCTTGGAAATGATATCACCTCTCCGGTTGCGATCCATGAGATGGAAAAAATGAACGTGGACGGCGTATTTGACAGAGATAAGATCGCACTGGTGCTTGACCATTTTGTACCCAACAAAGACATTAAGTCTGCGCAGCATTGCAAATGCGTCCGAGAATTTGCCTTAAGGCATGAGATTACAAATTACTTTGACGTGGGGGAGATGGGCATCGAACATGCGCTGCTGCCGGAAAAGGGCTTAACCGTGGCGGGCGACGTGATCATAGGCGCGGATTCCCACACCTGTACCTATGGGGCGTTGGGAGCTTTTTCCACCGGAGTGGGAAGCACGGATATGGCGGCAGGCATGGCGACGGGAAAGGCATGGTTTAAGGTTCCCTCCGCGATCAGATTCACTTTGACCGGAACGCCGGCAAAATGGATCAGCGGAAAGGATATCATCCTGCATATCATAGGCAGGATCGGCGTAGACGGCGCCCTGTATAAATCCATGGAATTTGCGGGGGACGGCATTGCCCGCCTGTCCATGGACGACCGCTTTACCATTGCAAACATGGCGATCGAAGCGGGAGGGAAGAATGGGATTTTTCCGGTGGATGATCTGGCGAAAACATACATGGAGGAGCATTCGAACCGTCCGTATGCGGTTTATGAGGCGGATGCGGATGCAGAGTACGAGCAGGAGTATGTCATAGACCTTGCCAGCTTAAAGCCTACCGTAGCATTCCCCCATTTGCCGGAAAATACCAAAACCATTGATGAGGTCGGAGAATTAAAGATTGACCAGGTGGTGATCGGTTCCTGCACCAACGGGAGAATGGAAGATCTGCGTGTGGCGGCTTCCATCTTAAAGGGCAGAAAGGCGGCGAAAGGAGTCCGCGTCATTGTGATTCCGGCTACGCAGCAGATCTATCTGGACGCCTTGGAGGAGGGACTGATCAAGATCTTTGTGGAGGCGGGAGCGGTGGTAAGTACGCCTACCTGCGGTCCATGCCTGGGCGGCTATATGGGGATCCTTGCGGAGAAAGAGCGCTGCGTTTCCACCACGAACCGCAACTTTGTAGGCAGGATGGGCCATGTGGAGTCCGAGATCTACCTTGCAAGCCCGGCAGTTGCCGCCGCGAGCGCGGTGACAGGAAGATTATCGGGACCGGAGGAGGTCGTTTCAAAATAGCCTGCGCAGATCCCGATGGAGAACGGCAGGATAGGAAAAGGAGAAAAAACATGAAAGCAGCAAGAGGCCATGTGTTTAAATTTGGAGATAACGTGGATACCGATGTGATCATTCCGGCGAGGTACTTAAATTCCTCCGACCCGAAAGAACTCGCGGCACATTGCATGGAAGACATGGATGCGGACTTTGTGAAAAAAGTGTCGGAGGGAGACATCATTGTCGCCAGTAAAAATTTTGGCTGCGGCTCTTCGAGAGAGCATGCTCCTATCGCCATAAAAGCGGCGGGGGTCAGCTGTGTCATCGCGGAAACCTTTGCCCGTATTTTTTACCGGAATGCCATTAA
>CAZAMD010000005.1:20922-26683 GCA_964486485.1 uncultured Roseburia sp.
GAGATACTCCAGATAACGCCTGGAGATTTTGAGCGCGGCGTAGACAGCGGCGTAATCCTCTGATGAGAGCGTATCTACATAATTTTCGGGAAAATTCCGGTCGATGCCGGCGGATTTTGCAAGGTCGGCTGCCTTGTTGTAAGCAACCGCCGCCTTTTCTTCGCTGCTGTAAGTGCCGATGATATGATTGCCGTTGATGTGGATGACGGCGCGGTATGCTAGGATTCCTTTTTTGACAGACTGTAAGACTCCGTGGTAGCGGTTGACAATGATCAGATTGGAATAGCGGAAATCCGTATCATCGCCGTTGGCAAACCGGTAGTCCCTGCCGGCAACGGCATAGGGGCGTATGCCATAGCGGGAGAGGATGGAATACTGCATGCCATAGTCATTGACAAACAGATGTCCCTGCCGTTTCTGGATCTTGCGGCTGGCATAATAGAATAAATCGTCAATGTCAAATTTCAGCTCTAAATCTGCGGAAAGAAAATAGCTGAAAAACCCCTTCCGAAGATAGATGGGATTTTTGAAATAGAGATGATGGTCCCGAAAATTGACCAAAACCACAATCTTATCATAGGAGAGCAGGCGGATCTTAGAAGCCGCGTTGGAGAGATTGACGGAGGGATCGGAGAGGATGGCGGAGGCTTCCAGATAAGCAGCGTGGGCCTCCTTCTCGGTGGAAAAGCTTCCAAGACTGATGTGCTTATTCCTGAAATTGATATTGGAACGATAATAAACGGTGCCTTTTTTTTTCTTTGCGAGATAAACGCCGGGAAGCATAAGCCATACATCTCCTTTGCGACAATCTTTCGTGATGATACATAGATGAGATGGCTACAGCATACCACAGATTGAGGGAAAATGCAAGAACCCCCGGATTTTCTGGGCAGCCGTTCCGCCATGGGCAGATCACTCGGCGCAGCCGCCGTGCATTGAGATCCGTCTTGGCAGCCGGCCAGCTGCTTCGGCTCAGGCACATAGCGCGGGATTGCGGACGGGACGCCGGAACGGCTGCGATTTTTGCTGTTTCCCGCGGGGAACGCATTGACAGGCAATCAGGGTTTCTTATATAATGGGTGCAGTTAAAGCGTTTTTTCTTGCGGCTTTCAAAAAGGAATACGTTCTGAGAATGGAGGATGACATGGAATTGATGTATGCAAATACAAGGGACGCGGAAGAAAGAGTAACTGCTTCCCAGGCAATATTGAACGGATTGGCGAAAGGCGGGGGACTGTATGTGCCTGTTTCCATCCCGCCTTTGGAGGTGGATATCGAAGCCCTGTCGCATATGACTTATCAGCAAACAGCTTATGAAGTATTAAAGCTATTTTTGACGGATTTTACGGAAGAAGAATTAAAACATTGCATCAATGCCGCCTACGACAGCAAATTTGACACGGAGGAGATCGCGCCTCTGGTATACACGGATGGCGCTTATTATTTAGAATTGTTCCACGGCCCTACGATAGCCTTTAAGGATATGGCGCTGTCCATTCTGCCTCATCTGCTGATCACGGCAGCCAGAAAAAACCAGGTAAAAAATGATATCGTGATTTTAACCGCGACCTCTGGAGATACCGGAAAAGCGGCTCTGGCGGGATTTGCGGATGTAGAGGGAACCAAAATCATCGTATTTTATCCAAAGAACGGCGTCAGTCCGATCCAGGAAAAGCAGATGGTGACCCAGAAAGGAGACAATACTCTCGTGGTCGGGATCCATGGAAATTTTGATCAGGCGCAGACCGCTGTCAAAGAGATGTTTTCCGATGCTTCCTTAGCGAAAGAGATGGATGCTGCCGGCTATCAGTTCTCTTCCGCGAACTCCATCAATATCGGGCGCCTTGTGCCGCAGATCGCTTATTATGTGTACGCATACGCGAAAATGTACGCGGACGGGACGATCGCAAAGGGGGAAAAGATCAACATTGTTGTTCCCACCGGAAATTTCGGCAATATCCTAGCTGCCTTCTACGCGAAGAAGATGGGACTTCCGGTGGCAAAGCTCATCTGCGCTTCCAACGAGAACAAGGTGCTGTACGACTTCTTCACCACCGGAAGATACGATAAGAACAGAGAGTTCATATTGACAAGCTCGCCCTCCATGGATATTTTGATTTCCAGCAACTTAGAGCGTTTGATCTACCATATTTCTGGAGAAAACGCGGCGAAAAACGCGGAGCTGATGAGGCGCCTTTCTGCCGATGGAAGATATGAGATTTCCCCGGAAATGAAAGCGCGGCTTTCCGATTTCTACGGAAACTACGCGAGCGAAGCGGAAACCGCGGAGGCAATCCGGGATTTATATGAGAAAACGGGGTATATCCTTGATCCCCACACGGCAGTCGCGGCGGGCGTTTATCGCAAATATAAGAAAGACACGGGCGATACGGAAACAAAGACCGTCATTGCTTCCACAGCAAGCCCTTTCAAATTCACAAAGAGCGTTATGAGCGCCATAGATGGAAAGTACAGCGGCTTAGGAGAATTTGAATTGGCGGACGAAATGAGCAAAATCGGGAAAGTGCCGGTACCGCAGGCGATTGAGGAGATACGGACGGCAGAGGTGCGCCACGAAACCGTCTGCGGGGTGGAAGAGATGCCCCAGGCAGTGAAGCGGTTCCTCGGCATAGGATAACCACGGTTTCCAAATATATATAACAAAAAACGCGGTTTTAAAAACCAGCCTCCCAATCTCCAGAGGCTGGTTTTTTGCAGGAAAGAAAATCCGGATGCCCGCACGGCCGCGCTTCTAAGCGCCTGATTCTAAAATGAAATGAATGATCCCAAAGGGATAGACGATCGGGAACAAGTAGGCTTCTGATTCAAAAGTGAGCAGATCGGAAGTCTCTATGACCGGAGGATCTAAAGTCAGCTCAACGGAAAAATCGTTCGACATATTGATGTTGAACAGCCCGTTGTGGAGATTTAAAAAGTCCTCTAGGGAAGCCTGGACATACTCGTCAAAAGTATAAAATTCCTCATCTACATACCTGGAAGCGAAATCAATGCAGGTAGTCTTTGGCATGTCGATCGATACCCTGGGAGAAAACTGCCCCTTTATCTGCTGGGAAACACAGAAGTTTGCGGGGTATTCTTTGCACAGATAGGGAGTGACCGGAGTAAAATCATCTCCGATGAACCGGACTAAATTCGTAAAAAGCAGGCGGATAAAAGCGATCTCATATTTGGAGAGAGGGCGCTGCGCGCTTGCGAAAAAGTTTTCTATCAGATGATGGATGGAATCCATAGTCTCATAGGAATAATCATCTTCATAAATCTCATTTTCGGACTGATACTCAAGCATCAGATCCTGAAGCTTCTGATTATCGAGAATGCCCTCGTCTACAAGCGTCTGTCCTAACTGAAGAAAATCGGGGCTTTGGGCTTTCAGCAGCTCTGTCACCTGATCTTCTGTGAGAAATCCCTCCCGGACAGCCAATTCGCCAAAGCGCGCATCCTGCTGTGTCTGCATCAGGACAACCTGATCCACCTCGTGGGCGGTCATGTAACCGGCATGCATCGCTAAAGTGCCAAGCCTCATGCGGCTGGCGGACTTTTTCTGCATGGCCTGTATCAATTGTTCTCCTGTAATGGCACCGCGTGACAACAGATAGTTACCGAAAAACTGGGCGTACATAGTTAACTCCTTTCAAATCTTGAAGTGATGATGTGAAGAACCTGATCCGCATTCCGCAGAGGCTTCTGGAGGAAATCCTTCGCGCCTGCCTCGATGGCAGCCCGCAGCTGGGACTGAGTTCCCACAGAAGAAACAACAATGATGTTGGCGTCCTTATCAAAATCCATGATCTCGCGGATGGCAGCGTTGCCGTCCTTTACCGGCATGACAATGTCGAGGAACACAAGCTCCGGCTGCTCTTTTTTATAAATATCGATGGCTTCCTGCCCGTTTGAGGCCTCGAAAAACGCGGGCGAGCCAAATTGTGAAATGATATCTTTAATCTGTTTTCTGGCAAGAATAGAATCGTCTCCGATGAGAATTTTTGCATCATCTAATTTCATGGTTATATCCCCCATTTATTGATATATATTTGCTACTATTTTACACCACTTAGAACAAGAGTTCAATCATTATATGTGGAAAAGTTTGCGGCGGCGGATCCGGCTGAACGGCCGCCATGCGTCAGGAACGCTGGTCGATCGGAATGTAAATCTTATGCTCTCCCACGTTTTTGTATGCCGGGCGCATGATTTTTCCATCGATGGCAAGTTCTTCCAGGCGATGGGCGCTCCAGCCGGCGATGCGGGCAATGGCAAAAATCGGAGTATAAAGCTCCACCGGGAGTCCTAGCATAGAATAGGCAAAGCCGCTGAAAAAGTCCACGTTCGGGCTGACGCCTTTGTAGATCTTGCGTTCCTCCGCGATGATCTTTGGCGCAAGGCGTTCCACGCGGGAGTAGAGGGCATATTCTTTTTCACAGCCCTTTTCCGCGGAGAGGCGTTCCACGAAGAAGCGGAAGAGCCGGGCGCGGGGGTCGGATAACGTGTAAACGGCATGGCCCATGCCGTAGATAAGCCCCGCCTTGTCAAAGGCCTCTTTGTGGAGCAGCGCCCTTAAGTAGCGGCTGATCTGCTCCTCATCGCTCCAATCGGAGAGATGTTCCTTCATATCCTCGAACATTTTGACCACCTTGATATTTGCCCCGCCGTGCTTAGGCCCCTTCAGAGAGCCAAGGGATGCCGCGATCGTAGAATAGGTATCGGTGCCGGAGGAGGATATCAGGTGCGTAGTGAACGTGGAGTTATTGCCGCCGCCGTGTTCCATATGCAAGATCAAAGCGATGTCGAGAAGCTTCGCCTCTAAGGGCGAGAACTTGCTGTCCGGCCTTAAAATATGCAGAATGTTTTCCGCGGTGGAATAGTCCGGTTTCGGGGGATGGATGAACAGGCTGTCCCTTTCGTGATAATGCCGGTACGTCTGATAGCCGTAAACGGACAGCAGGGGAAATAAGCTGATGAGCTGCAGGCACTGCCGCAGGACATTGGGGAGTGAAATGTCATCTGCCATATCATCATAAGAATAAAGAGTCAGCACGCTCCTTGCGAGCGTATTCATCATATCCCTGCTGGGGGCTTTCATAATGATGTCGCGCACGAAATCGGTGGGAAGGGTGCGGTATTGACTGAGTATCTTCGCGAAATCCGTCAATTCTGCCCTTGTCGGAAGCTTTCCGAAAAGGAGCAGATAGGTGCATTCCTCAAAACCGAAATGGCTTTTCTCAGAGATGCCATGAATGATATCCTTGACATTATATCCTCTATAATATAATTCACCGTCCGCTGGCACGGTCTTTCCATCGACTTCTTTGGTAGAAGAAACTTCGGATATCTCAGTAAGCCCTACTAAGACGCCCTTTCCGTTGAGGTCGCGGAGACCGCGCTTTACATCATACCGATTGTAAAGTTCCGGGTCGATTTTAGAACATTCTTCACTGAGCTTGGCGAGTTTTTTTAATTCGGGGGTAATTTCACAAAAACGATTTGCAGACATAAATGGCCCTCCTTATTACTTTCTTCTTTCTCTGTAACTGTAAAACTAGGAACTATCATAACATAAAACAGTGGGGATTTCTAGTGCTTTTTCCTTAAGGGAGAAAGCGGCGCGGTTCTGCTTTTTTCTCGAGAGCATTGACAGGAAGCCGTCCATATTGTAAAAAAAGAGAGAAGGAAAAAGAAAGCAAAAGAAACCAAAAGAACCAAAAGAAAGGAAAAGAAACGCAAGATGCTGCTTTCAGAAAAA
>CAZAMD010000005.1:26783-52185 GCA_964486485.1 uncultured Roseburia sp.
TGATTTCCAGAAAAAAGGAGGAGCGGAAAATGGATAAGAAAAAACTGGCGGAAGAGGCCATTCTGGCAAAAGAAAACGCGTATGTGCCGTACTCCCATTTTCGTGTGGGAGCAGCGCTTTTGACAGAAAACGGAACGGTCTACCGAGGCTGCAACATTGAGAATGCGGCGTTTTCTCCTACGAATTGCGCGGAGCGGACCGCTTTTTTTAAGGCGGTCTCCGAAGGCGAAAAAAATTTTAAAGCCATCGCCATTGCGGGGGACGCGGAGGATTATCTATATCCCTGCGGCGTGTGCCGTCAGGTGATGATGGAGTTCTGCAGGCCGGACGAATTTCTGATTTTGCTGGTGAAGAGCGGAGGGGAGTGGGAAGAGCATACGCTGGGGGAACTGCTGCCGGGAGGATTCACCCGGGAAGATCTCGAAAAGGGCGTCCGCAGGGAGGCTGACGCGGAGCGGGGGTTTTAGGCGCGGCATGCGCAAGGGCGAGGAAAGCGGTCTTAGGTACGCCATCTTGCGGGAGAGGCCTGCCCGTGGCGGAATTGTTGCAAAAAGATTGATTTTTTAAAGAAAATCAATTGACAAAAAAAAAGCATGGTGTATAGTTGTATTAGTGGGAATTTGAACTTTTTATCCATGTTAATTTTTATAAGGAGGAATTTTGGCATGTCAACAAAAGCATACTATCCAATGAATGAGATCGGAGCGGGAAAAGTCGGTTTTTCCAGAACGCGTTCTATCATCGAGTCCGCTTTTTATGGCAACAACGTCGTAAAGGTAAACACATTAAAAGAGGCTTATCAGTTAGCGAAACATTCACCGGGCACGATTGTGACCGATATGCCGATAAAAGATGGCGAAACGTTTGGGCTTGAGAAAGATGCGAAGGTCCTGCTGTTCAATGACGGGGCTGTGACCGGACGCTATGCGGCTGCCCGCCGTATCAAAGGAGAGCCGGGAGTGGATGCCGGAAAGCTTGATAAAGTGGTGATGGATGCCGTTTATGAGACGAGATGGAAAACCATGTACCATGCGGAGTGCTACATCGGCCTGGATCCGGAGTTCATGGCAAAAGCGCATCTTCTGATTCCGGAAGGAGAGGAGAACATCCTCTACAACTGGATGTTAAATTTCCAGTACATGTCTGATGAATATGTGAAAATGTATAAAGCTTCCAAACCGATCGCAGACGGTAAGGAGCCGGATATTTATATTTTCTCCGATCCCCAGTGGGCGCCCCACGACGCGCCGGATGTGGATTACAGCTGCCTGAGCGATCCGCTGACCTTATGTTACTTTGACACGGATCAGAACTGCGCGGCGATCCTCGGCATGAGATATTTCGGAGAGCACAAAAAAGGCACTCTGACCATGGCTTGGGCGCTGGCAAACAGGAATGGTTATGCGTCCTGCCACGGAGGACAGAAGGAATATACCTTAGAGGACGGCTCTAAATTCGTAGCCTCTGTCTATGGATTATCAGGCTCCGGTAAATCCACCCTGACCCATGCGAAGCACGGCGGAAAATATCCCGCTATCAAGGTTCTCCATGATGATGCCTTCATCATCAATACCGATACCTGCGCTTCCATCGCGCTAGAGCCTACATACTTTGATAAGACCTCCGATTATCCGACGGGATGCCCGGACAATGAGTATCTGCTGACCGCGCAGAACTGTTCCGCGACCTTAGATGAGGACGGCAAGATTCAGCTGGTAACAGAGGATATCAGAAACGGCAACGGACGCGCGATTAAGTCTAAATTATGGTCGCCGAACCGCGTGGATAAGATTGAAGCGCCTGTAAACGCGATTTTCTGGATCATGAAAGATCCTACCATTCCTCCGGTGATCAAATTAAAAGGAGCTGCGCTTGCATCTGTGATGGGCGCTACCCTTGCGACAAAAACTTCCACCGCAGAGCGTGTTGCCGCTGGCACAGACCTTAACGCGCTGCGGATCGTTCCTTACGCGAACCCGTTCAGGACGTATCCGCTGGTAAATGATTATGAGAAATTCAAGAAACTGGTAGAAGAAAAGAACGTAGACTGCTACATCGTAAATACCGGAGATTTCATGGGAACCAAATGCAAGCCTGCCGATACCCTGGGCATTCTTGAGACGATCGTGGAGGGCAGGGCGAAATTTGAGAAATGGGGACCCTTTGAGGATATCGAGATCATGAATGACTGGTCCGGAAAGACAGCGGACTTCACTCCCGACTTAGGGGATCAGGAATATGTCGCGGCGCTGAAGCATGCAATGGAGAACCGTGTTTCCGCAGTGGAAGGCTTCTCTGTCAAGAAAGACGGCTACGACAGGCTTCCGGATGAGGCGCTGGCAGCGTTAAAGAAACTTGTCGATGAGGTATCTTCTTTATAAGATTTCAGATGTAATGCGATAGAAAAGAGAGTTCCGCGGGGCGGAACTCTTTTTGATAAACCTTCGATAGCGAAAAAAGAGGCGGCTGAGACATAAAGTGAGGATGATTATGAGCAACACCAACGACCTGAGCAATCGGATCAATGCATGTTACAGCAGACTAAGCAAGGGGCAGAAACGGCTTGCGGCATACATTACAGATAACTATGACAAGGCAGTCTTTCTGACGGCGGCAAAGCTTGGGGAAGTAGTGGGGGTCAGCGAATCTACGGCCGTCCGTTTTGCCGCTCATTTGGGCTACAAAGGCTATCCCGAGTTTCAGAAAGCGCTTGAGGAGCTGGTGCGCCACAAGCTAAATTCGCTCCAGCGAATGGAAGTCGCCTACGGCAGGATCGATCAGTCTGACGTATTGGAATCCGTCCTCAAAGCGGACGCGGAGCGGATCCAGTCCTCCCTGGGAAAAATAGACAAGCATGTGTTTGAATTGGCGGTAGATACCATTTTAAACGCCAGGGATATTTACATCATCGGGATCAGGAGCTGCGCGCCTCTGGCGAGCTTTATGGCATTTTATTTCACCCTGATGTTTGACCATGTCCACCTGATACAGACAAGCAGTTCCAGCGAGATTTTTGAGCAGATGGTGCGGATCGGGAACGAAGACGTGATCATCGGCATCAGTTTCCCGAGATATTCCATGCGCACGCTAAAGGCAATGGAATTTGCGAATCACCGCAGCGCGAAGGTCATTACCCTAACGGACAGCGTCCATTCCCCCATGAACCTGTATTCTTCCTGCAACCTGATCGCGGAGAGCGACATGGCGTCCATTGTGGATTCCCTGGTGGCGCCTTTGAGCGTGATCAATGCCCTGATCGTGTCGCTCTGCATGAAAAAGCAGGATAAGGTGGTGGACACCTTAGAAATGTTAGAGGAGATCTGGGATGAGTATCAGGTGTATGAAAATGATGAGATCAATCTGATCGATGATTCCATCAAAATGCGGTATGCGAAGATAGGAGATGCGGATTTTCATGAGTAGGATCATCGTGATCGGCGGAGGACCGGCGGGGATGTTTGCCGCCATAGCGGCGGCAGAAGCGGACCGGGACAACGAAGTGACATTGCTGGAAAAAAATGAAAAGCTGGGCAAAAAGCTTTACATCACCGGAAAAGGACGCTGCAACATCACCAATGCCTGTGAGAGGGAAGCCCTTTTCTCTCATGTCGTGAGCAACGCGAAGTTTTTATACAGCGCGTTTTATGCTTATGATAATGAGAGAGTGATAGATTTTTTTGAAAAAAACGGATTGAGGACCAAAGTGGAACGGGGAAACCGCGTGTTTCCGGCATCGGATCATTCTTCAGATGTGATCGCCGTCCTGCAGAGGGTCTTAAAAGAGAAAAAAGTGAAAGTGCTCCTTCGCACAGAGGCAGGATCCCTGCTGCGGGAACACGCGGAGCCTGTGGCGGGCGTGGCATTAAAAGACGGCAGGATCTTGAAAGCGGACAGGGTGATTGTGGCGACCGGCGGTCTTTCCTATCAGGCGACCGGCTCAACGGGAGACGGCTATCGGTTTGCCAGGGAATTGGGGCATTCCGTTACCGGGCTAAGCCCTTCCCTCGTCCCCTTTTATGCCGCAGAGCCTTATGTGGCACAGCTGCAGGGACTCTCCCTGAAAAATGTGGGAGTGCGCATCTGCGACGGCAGAAAACTCCTTTTTGAAGCGTTTGGCGAGATGCTCTTTACGCACTTCGGCGTCAGCGGCCCGCTGATCTTGAGCGCAAGCGCGGCGTTAAAGCCGGAGGAAGCGGAGAAACGGCTTGCCATGACGATCGATTTAAAGCCCGCTCTCACCGCAGAGCAGCTGGACAGGCGCATTTTGCGGGATTTCAAAGAAGCCGGGAACCGGCAGTTTAAAAATGCCGCCGGAAGCCTTTTTCCGGCGAAACTGACGCCTGTCATCGTAAAACTCTCCGGCATCCCTCCCGAAAAAAAGGCCAATGAGATTACCCGGGAAGAACGCCTCGCCTTTGCGAGGCTCCTCAAGGCATTTCCCCTGACCTTAAACGGGACGCGGGACTTTCACGAGGCGATCGTCACGAAAGGCGGCGTTGCGGTCAGGGAGATCAACCCCTCCACCATGGAGTCAAAACTGGTCAAAAACCTTTATTTCTGCGGCGAAGTGCTGGATGCAGACGCCATGACCGGAGGCTATAATCTGCAGATTGCCTGGTCTACCGGATATCTCGCGGGAACTTCTGCGGGAAGCCGCGGAACGGCAGGATAAGCAGCGCTATTATATAGGAAGAAAGTAAACACAGAAATTATGAAAAAGAAATTATGAAAAACAGAAATGAAAAAACAGAGATGAAAAACAGAAATCTGCGTAGGAATGATTTTTCAGGAAAGGGAAACTACTAATATGAGTATGAATATTGCAATTGACGGGCCGGCAGGAGCCGGAAAGAGTACCATCGCGAAAAAACTGGCAGAAAAACTGGGTTTTCTTTATGTGGACACGGGAGCGATGTACCGTGCCATGGCATATTATTTTTTGCGGCAGGGCATTGCGGCGGAGGACGAGGAAGCCATCGCAAAGGCATGTCCGCACATGGACGTGACGATTGCCTATGAGGGCGGCGAACAGCAGGTCATCTTAAACGGGGAGAACGTCAACGGCGTCATCCGCACGGAAGAAGTGGGAAACATGGCTTCCGCGGTCAGTGTCTATCCGGCTGTGCGCACCAAGCTGGTGGAACTGCAGCAGGGACTGGCGAAACAATCAGATGTGATCATGGATGGGAGGGATATCGGCACCTGCGTCCTTCCGGAGGCGCAGGTAAAGGTTTATCTGACGGCAAGCGCTGCCACGCGGGCAAAGAGGAGATATGACGAACTGACGGCCAAGGGCGTGCCCTGCGACTTAGAAGAGATCCAGAGAGATATCACCGACAGAGATTACCGGGATATGCACCGGGAAACCTCTCCGTTAAAGCAGGCGGAGGACGCGGTGCTGGTGGACAGCTCTGAGATGGATATAGAGGAAGTGGTGGATGCGATTCTGGGGATTTGCGAGAAGGTGAAAAGGGTGTAAGCGGTATGGAAGTCATATTAGCAAAAAGCGCAGGGTTTTGTTTTGGGGTAAAGCGGGCGGTAGATACCGTCTATGGGGAGATCGGGAAAGGGAAGCCCCTTTACACCTTCGGTCCTATCATCCACAACGAGGAAGTGGTCAGCGATCTGCAGGAAAAGGGAGTCGCCGTGGTAAACCGGGCGGAGGAATTGGAGGATCTCCCGAAGGGAACCGTGATCATCCGCGCCCACGGGGCGGAGAAAGGCGTCTGTGAAAAAATAGAAGCCATGGGCTTCTCCATCGTGGACGCCACCTGCCCGTTCGTGCTTAAGATCCACCGCCTGGTGGAGCGGTACAGCAGAGAGGGCTGCCAGATCGTCATTATCGGAAATGAGCATCATCCCGAGGTGCAAGGGATCAAAAGCTGGTCGTCCGCGGAACACACATCGGTCCTTGCCAGCCCGGAAGAAGCAAGAGCCTACACCGCCGAATTGGGAAAAAAAGTCTGTATTGTATCACAAACGACATTTAATTACAATAAATTTAAAGAATTAGTTGAAATTATTTCTGAAAAAGGTTATGATATAATTGTTGTAAATACCATCTGCAATGCGACTGAGGAGCGGCAGACGGAAGCCGCAGAGATTGCAGCCCGGGTGGAGGCTATGATTGTCGTGGGTGGAAGGAATAGCTCCAACACCCAGAAATTATTTGAAATATGCAAAAAAGAATGCCAAAATACTTACTATATACAAACTGTAACAGATTTGGAACTGGAAAACCTCAGATCCATCGATAGCGTAGGTATTACCGCAGGGGCTTCTACCCCAAATAAAATTATTGAGGAGGTTCAAAAGAATGTCAGAAATGAGCTTTGAACAAATGTTGGAAGAATCTTTTAAAACAATCAGGAATGGAGAGGTAGTGGAAGGTACCGTTATCGATGTGAAACCCGACGAGATCGTTTTGAATATCGGTTACAAGTCCGACGGGATCATTACGCGCAGCGAGTATACAAACGAGGCAAACGCGGATCTGACCACCTTGGTATCCGTAGGCGATACGATGGAGGCAAAAGTCTTAAAGGTCAATGACGGGGAAGGGCAGGTCGTTCTTACTTACAAGCGCCTTGCGGCCGAGAAAGGAAACAAGCGCTTAGAAGAGGCATTTGAAAACAGAGAGGTGCTGACCGCGAAGGTTGCCCAGGTATTGGATGGGGGCTTATGCGTGGTCGTGGATGAGACGAGGGTCTTCATCCCGGCGAGCCTTGTGTCTGACACCTACGAGAAGGATCTGTCTAAGTATAAAGATCAGGAAATTGAATTTGTCATCAGCGAGTTCAATCCCAAGCGCAGGAGGATCATCGGCGACAGAAAGCAGCTGCTTTTGGAAAAGAAATTAGAGCAGCAGAAAGAGCTGTTCGCCAGGATCAAAGTCGGCGATGTGATGATCGGAACGGTCAAAAACGTGACGGATTTCGGGGCATTCATCGATTTAGGAGGAGCGGACGGACTCCTCCACATTTCCGAGATGTCCTGGGGCAGGGTGGAGAATCCGAAAAAGGTATTCAGTGTCGGTGATACGGTAAAGGTATTTATCAAAGGCATCAACGAGACAAAGATTGCCCTCAGCATGAAATTCCCGGCGGAAAATCCATGGAATGACGCGGCGGAGAAATACGCGATCGGCAAGATTGTGAAAGGCAAGATCGCGAGAATGACGGATTTCGGGGCGTTTGTCGAGCTGGCTCCCGGCGTGGACGCCTTGCTCCATGTATCGCAGATATCCAGAGAGCATGTGGAAAAACCGTCGGATGTTTTAAAGACCGGACAGGTGATCGAGGCGAAGATTGTCGATTTCAATGAGGCGGAGAAAAAGATCAGCTTATCCATGAAGGCGCTGCTCCCTCCGGAAGATGAGACAGAGGCTGCGGACACGGGCGCGGAGACAGGGCAGGAGGCTGCGGGCGCGGAGGCAGTGGCAGAGGCTCCAGCGGCAGGGCAGGAGGCTGTGGACACAGGCGTGGAGGCTTCAGCGACAGAGCCAGAGATCACGGAGGCAGAGTCAGGAAACGCAGAATCAGAATCAGGGGCAGAAGAATAGAATGATATTTCCCAGGGAAATTCAGGGTTCCCGAAAATAGGCTTGCACATTCTGTAAGCCTGTTTTTCCTTATGGGGAGGGCCGGAGCAGCGTCCGGCTTTTGACCCATGCGTCCTGGAAGATAATTTGCGGAGAGGTATCAGTTATGCTAGAGACAGATAACTATGAAAAATTTAAAAAAGATATTTTAAGCATCACCCAAATTGACCTGAATGCCTACAAGGAAAAACAGATGCGGCGGCGAATCAATACGCTGATTACAAAGAACAGCATCAAGACCTACGGCGATTATGTGGAACTGATCAAACGGGATAACGAGAAATTTGAGCAGTTCATCAACTTTCTGACCATCAATGTATCAGAGTTTTACCGCAATCCCGAACAGTGGAAAATCTTAGAGGAAGAAGTGTTCCCGAAATTGATACGGGAATTTGGAAAAATTTTGAAAATCTGGAGCGCGGCATGTTCCACCGGGGATGAGCCGTATTCCTTGGTCATGGCGTTGTCCAGGCAGGTCCCTCTTGAATGCATCAAGATCATTGCCACCGATATTGACAAACAGGTGCTTGACACGGCGCGCATCGGCTTATATAAGGAGAAGAGCATCGCGGCTGTCCCGCAGGAACTGAAGAGCAAGTATTTCACGAAAATAGGAACTTCCTATCAGATCTCGGATGAGATCAAAAAAAGAGTGGAATTTAAAGAACATAATCTGTTAAAGGATACATATCCGTCAGACTGCCATCTGATCGTGTGCAGAAATGTCGTCATTTACTTTACCGAGGAGGCAAAGGATGAGATCTATGCAAGATTCCAGAGGTCTTTGGTAAAGGACGGCGTTCTTTTTATCGGAAGCACCGAGCAGATCATGAACTACAGGGAAATCGGCTTCACCAGAAGCAGATCCTTTTTCTTTGAAAAGGGGTAGCTGCCAGGCTGGGGACGCCATTTTATGGAAACACCGCCGGACGGCGGTAGAATGGGAGGAAATATGAGATTAGTGACACGTTCTGATTTTGATGGCCTTGTCTGCGGCGTCTTATTAAAAGAGGCCGGCATCATTGACCATTGGAAATTTGTCCATCCAAAGGATCTGCAGGATGGATTGGTGGAGGTGACAGAGGATGACTGCCTGGCAAACGTGCCTTTTGTGGAGGGCTGCGGCCTGTGGTTCGACCATCACTCCAGCGAGCATGAGCGTCTGCAGTTAGAGGGCAGGTTCAAGGGCGAGAGCCGCATGACGCCTTCCTGTGCCCGCATCATCTACGAGTATTACGGCGGAGCGGAGAGATTCCCGGGCTATGAGAAGATGATGGAGGCGGTGGACCGGGTGGATTCCGGAAATCTTACCATCGAGGAGATCCAAAATCCGAAAGGATGGGTTTTGATCGGCTTCCTGATGGATCCGCGGACCGGTCTGGGAAGATGGCGCGAGTTCAGCATATCGAACTACCAGCTGATGGAAAAGCTCATCGACGCCTGCCGCACCATGAGCGCGGAGGAGATCCTGGAACTGCCGGATGTCAAAGAGCGTGTGGACATTTATCACGAGCAGACAGAAAAATTTATGGAAATGGTTCAAAAGCATACCATCACAGAGGGAAATCTGATCATTTCGGATTTAAGAGGGGTGAACCCCATTTATTCCGGCAACCGTTTTCTGATCTACAGCATATATCCAGAGCAGAACATTTCCGCATGGATCGTCAGCGGGAAAGGCGGCGCCGGATGCAGCGTGGCTGTCGGCTACAGCATTTTGAACAAGACCGCCACCATGGATGTGGGAAGCCTGATGTTAAAATACCACGGAGGCGGCCACAAGAAAGTGGGGACCTGCCAGTTTAGTGAGGAGAACATGGCGGAGGAGCTTCCCCGCATGTTAGAAGAATTAAAGACACTGGCAAACCAGACGTGAAAACAGAGGGACGTCCGTTCCGGATCCATTCCTCTGTCGGGAAACAGGGTGCAGAGAAGAAACGTCACTTTCTGCTGGGACAGTTTTCCAGCCGGTCCAATGGCTGGAAACAGGGTGCAGAGAGGAAACGTCATTTTCTGCGCCCTTTTAAATGGCCTAAAATGTGCGATACATATTCCTTCTGCAGTTCCCGGGAGGATACAAATTCTTCGGATAATGCAAAGTAGCTTTTTTTATCCCTGTATGCGGCATAGAACGCCGGTTTTCCTACAGGCTCATATTGCGGGAGAAAGATGGCGGTCTTTTTGGCATAGCAGGTGGAAGCCTTGGCATTCTGCCTGTTTTCTTTGCCGATAGCGCCTGCCAGCGTCTTTGGCACTGCCCGGTCTTCCTCCGGCAGGTAAAAGTAATTTTTATAATCGGGGAAGAAATATTTCAGCTCACCGGTAAAAAGGCGCACGGTAAGCGCTGTCTCCGCTCCTTCGGCAGTCAGATGGAAGTCCTCCTGGCTGCAGGAGACGGGGACGGGGACGGAGCAGTCATTTCTCAGGGTAAAGCGCAGTTCTCTCTCCGGCGCGGACTGGGGCGAAACAGACTGGCCCGCCCGCAGGGAAGCGACCGTGAAGCCTCCATCGAAAATCCTGGCATATGAGAGGATGGGGAGGAGTCCCGGCATACCGAGGATATCCTCGTAATTGTGCTGCTTGAGCAGATGGAGGGCGTCCTCCCGGGGGGATTCGACGTAGGAATGGTATATCCCGATCAGCTCGCCTCCGTGATAGAGGTCCTCCCTTCCGATCCCCAAAAACTGCTCGAGGGATTTCTGCTTTAGGCTGGGAAGCCGCAGCAAAGGCCGCAGCGGGGAGACTTCCTTGTAAAGGTCGATGCAATCGCAGGAAGCAAAGGGATCCGGCAGGCGGTAGGTATGGCACTTGGCTCTGAGATAAGGGATGTCAAAGCCGATGCCGTTGTAGGTGATGACAGTCTCATACGCTGCCAAAAGGCCGGAGAAAGCCGCGAGGATCTCCGCCTCCTCCGCCGGCTGTGCGGCAAAGAACTGATCCACGATCAGGCGGTCTCCTTTCCGCGAGGCGCAGCCGATCAGGTAGAGGCTGGTGCGGGCAGGGGAAAAGCCGGTGGTTTCAATATCGAAAAAGAGCGCGCGCTCCGTGAAAATCTCACGGATGACGGGATGGGAAAAATCAAAGGGTAAGGTTTCCTGCCAGTGCTGCATGGAAAAGCTCCTTTCTCCCGCAAGGGTGCGGATGCTGCGTTTGTCAATGATTATACTATGGATAACCGCAAAAATCACCAGCAGAAACTGAGAAAAAAAGAGAAAATGGGAAAAAATTTCTGAACGTTTTTACAAATGGTACGAAAAAAAATACAATGTCATTGTTCAATTTGAATACAAATATGATATAATTTAAAAGATGTATGTTCTATGAGATTCACCATGGAATAGAATACAAATAAGAGAAAGCGGGGCACGAAAAAATGGGTTTAAAAACATTTAAAGGCGGCGTCCATCCTTACGAGGGTAAGGAGTTAGCGAAAGACCGGCCGATCACAGAGGTTTTACCCAAGGGCAGCCTGGCATATCCGTTATCGCAGCATATCGGAGCGCCGGCGAACCCTATAACAGCTGTGGGCGACAGGGTGTTGAAGGGGCAGAAGATCGCGGAAGCGGGCGGTTTTGTGTCAGCTCCGATACACGCATCCGTATCAGGCACGGTGAAGGCTATCGAACCGCGCCGTACAGCAGTGGGAGATATGGTAAACTCCATCATTATCGAGAATGACGGCGCTTACGAAGAGATCTCCTATGATTCCTGCGCGGACACGGCGGCACTTACGAAAGAAGAGATCATTGATAAAATCCGGGAAGCCGGAGTCGTGGGCATGGGCGGCGCGGGCTTCCCGACGCATGTGAAATTATCTCCGAAGGAGCCGGAGAAGATCGAGTACATCATTGCGAACTGCGCGGAATGCGAGCCGTATCTGACGGCGGACTATCGCAGGATGCTGGAGGATCCGGAGAAACTCATTGCCGGCATGAAGATCATACTTCAGCTTTTTGACAAAGCAAAGGGCGTCTTTGCCATAGAAAACAACAAACCGGACTGCATCGAGAAGCTGCAGGAGATGATCAAGGACGAACCGCGCCTTATGGTCTGTCCTTTGGAGACAAAGTATCCGCAGGGGGGAGAGCGCCAGCTGATCTACGCTGTGACCGGAAGAACCATCAATTCCAGGATGCTTCCCGCCGACGTCGGTTGCATTGTGGACAATGTGGAGACGATCATCGCTGTCTGCAATGCGGTCAAGCTTGGAAAGCCGCTCATCCAGAGGATCGCTTCCATCACCGGGGATGCGGTGGCGGAACCGGGGAATTTCCTCTACAGCATGGGAACAAGCTATGCGGAGCTTGTGGAGGCGGCGGGCGGATTCCGCTCCCAGCCCCAGAAGATCATTTCCGGCGGGCCTATGATGGGATTTGCCATGTTCAGCCTGGATATCCCGATGACAAAGACCTCATCTTCCCTGGTGTGCCTGACCGAGGACGAAGTGACGGCTATGGAGCCTACCGCGTGCATCAACTGCGGACGGTGCGTGGAGGTCTGTCCGGCGCGTCTGGTCCCATCCAAGATCGCGAAGTTTTCCGATCGCGGGCTTTCTGAAACCTTTGAGACATGGAACGGGCTGGAATGTATCGAGTGCGGGAGCTGCAGTTTCATATGTCCTGCGAAGCGGCAGCTTGCCCAGTCGATCAGAGCCATGAAAAAACAGATACTTGCTGCAAAGCGTAAAAAATAAAAAATACAAAAACCAGAAGAGAGAGGTGGATTCCTGTGAGTGATTTATATCATGTTTCATCATCACCGCATGTGCGCTCCAAAGATACCACAGGCAGAATCATGTTTTATGTAGTTCTCGCATTGCTGCCGACAAGTTTCTACGGTATCTATCACTTTGGATACAGGGCGCTGATTTTAATTTTAGTGACCATCGCAAGCTGCGTGGCTTCCGAATGGGCATACAACAAAATCGTACATAAAAAAGATACCATTTCCGATTTCAGCGCGGTGGTCACCGGCCTGCTGTTAGCGTTAAACCTGCCCCCGACCCTGCCGTGGTGGGAGGCGGTCCTTGGCGGCGTATTTGCCATTGTTGTCGTGAAGTGCCTGTTCGGGGGACTCGGGGAAAATTTCATGAACCCCGCGCTGGGGGCGCGATGCTTTCTGCTGATCGCCTTTGCCGCTGACATGACGAAATACACAGACAATATGTCGCAGTATCTCATCGACGGCACTACCAGTGCGACGCCGCTTGCAGTTTTAAGAAACGGCGGCGCGGTCAACACCATGGATATGCTGATCGGACGGACCGGAGGAACCATCGGGGAGACTTCCGCCATCGCGATCTTGATCGGGGCGATCTTCCTGATCCTGATGGGAGTCATAGATATCCGGATCCCGGCTTCCTACATCATCACGTTCTCTGTCTTCATGCTGCTCTTCGGCGGCCATGGATTTGATTGGAATTATCTGACGGCGCAGCTTTGCGGCGGCGGATTGATGCTGGGCGCGTTCTTTATGGCGACCGACTATGTGACCTCGCCCATCACTCCGCGGGGGCAGATCGTGTTTGGGATCTGCTGCGGTGTTCTGACGGGCCTTTTCCGCTGCTTTGGGGCAAACGCGGAGGGAGTGTCTTTCGCCATCATTTTAAGCAACCTGCTTGTTCCGATCATCGAGAAATTCACGGTCCCCGCCGCATTTGGCATAGTGAGGGGCAAAAAGACTAAGGAAGGGGGCAGATAACATGAATAAGAAGATTGTGCATGACGCGTTGATCTTATTTGCTTTCACGGTAGTGCTTGGTCTTATGTTAGGTTTTGTGTATGACATGACGAAAGAGCCGATCGCAAAGGTAAACCATGAAAAAACACAGGCTGCCTACCGCCAGGTATTTGCAGATGCTGCTTCTTTTGAAGCATACGAAGGCTTTGATGAGAGTGCGGCGCAGGCGCTGATGTCCGAGCAGGGGTATGCGGACGATATTGAGGACGTCCAGACCGCAAAGGATGCGGCCGGCAATGTCTTAGGCTATGTCATCACGGTGACGGCGAAGGATGCCAGCCAGGCCTCCATCACGTTTTCCGTCGGCATCTCAAATGACGGGACGGTGAATGGCTATTCCATCACTTCGATCGCGGAGACGCCGGGGCTTGGCATGAAAGCCGCGGAAGAGGCTTTCTACAGCCAGTTTGAACATAAAAATGTGGATGCTTTTACGGTCGTGAAATCGGCGCCTGTGGCAGACAATGAGATCGAGTCCATTTCCGGCTCGACCATCACATCTGCAGCTATGGCAAACGGCGTGAACGCCTGCCTTGTATACTTCCGGAATGTGTTAGGAGGTGCGGAACAATGAATAAGAATGTGGAACGTTTGTATAACGGAATCATCAAAGAAAATCCTACGTTTGTTTTGATGCTCGGCATGTGTCCGACCCTTGCGGTGACCTCGTCGGCGATCAACGGGCTTGGAATGGGACTCTCCACAACCGTGGTATTGGTTTTCTCCAACCTCCTGATCTCCGCATTCCGCAAAGTGATCCCAAACGGCGTGCGCATGCCGGCGTTTATCGTCATTGTGGCATCCTTAGTGACGGTCGTCCAGTTTATCATGCAGGCATATACGCCGGGCCTTTCCGATTCCCTGGGCGTGTATATCCCGCTGATCGTTGTAAACTGCATTATCTTAGGCCGCGCGGAGAGTTACGCTTCCAAAAATCCCATTGTCCCGTCCATCTTTGACGGCATCGGCATGGGCCTTGGATTTACGCTCGGGCTTACCTGCATCGGGCTTCTCCGTGAGATCCTCGGCGCGGGACAGATGTTTGGCATTCAGATATTCTCCTTAAGCTGGTTTACGCCCATTACGATTTTCGTCATGGCTCCCGGCGCATTTTTGGTGCTGGCGTGCCTGGTGGCTGTCATGAATATCGTGAGGGAAAAGATGGAAGCAAAAGGAACGCCGCTCGCCAAACCGTCCGGGTGCATGACGGGGGACTGCGCGGGCTGCGGCCACGCCGGAATCTGCGGAGGGAAGACAACAGCGGAAGCGTCCGAAGAGACGAAATCAAAATAAGGGGGATGGTTACAGATGAAAGAATTACTTTTGATCGCAGTGGCGTCCGCCATTGTAAATAATGTCGTATTGAGTCAGTTCCTTGGCATCTGTCCGTTTTTGGGAGTGTCGAAAAAAACAGAGACGGCAGCGGGAATGGGCGGAGCGGTTGTATTCGTCATCACGATCGCTTCCTTTGCGACCGCACTGATCTATAAATTCATACTTGCAAACGCAACCTTAATGAGCAAAGGGATCGATCTTACTTATTTACAGACCATCGTGTTCATTCTGGTGATCGCGGCGCTCGTTCAGTTTGTGGAGATGTTCTTAAAGAAATCCATACCTGCGCTGTATGAGAGCCTGGGCGTGTATCTGCCCCTGATCACGACAAACTGCGCGGTGCTGGGCGTCGCGCTGACGAACGTGACAAAGGAATATGGGATTTTAGAGAGCGTTGTCAACGGATTCGCGACCGCGGTCGGATTCCTGATCGCCATTGTCATCATGGCGGGACTGCGTGAAAAAATGGAATACAATGATATCCCGAAGCCTTTTCAGGGAACGGCGATCGTTCTGATCACGGCGGCTTTGATGTCGATTGCATTTATGGGATTCTCAGGAATGATTTAGGAGGACAAAAAGATGATGGCTATTTTGTTTGCAGCCCTGGTAGTGGGCGGAGTAGGTATCCTGATCGGATTTTTCCTCGGAATTTCCGGAGAAAAATTCAAAGTAGAGGTGGATGAGAGAGAGACGGCGATTCTGGACGTGCTGCCGGGAAACAACTGCGGAGGCTGCGGATATGCGGGCTGCTCCGGCCTTGCGGCGGCGATCGTAGCGGGCGAGGCTCCCGTCGGGCAGTGTCCGGTGGGCGGCGCCCCGGTGGCGGAGAAGATCGGGGAGATCATGGGGATTTCCGCGGAAGAGGGCGTCAGGCAGGTCGCTTTCGTCAAATGCGCGGGAACCTGTGAGAAAACGACCATTGATTATGAATACACGGGAAATGAGGACTGCTCCGCCATGGCATATGTGCCGGGCGGCGGTCCGAAGTCCTGCAATTACGGCTGCATGGGCTACGGCTCCTGTGTGAGGGCGTGTCCCTTCGACGCCATCCATGTGGTGGACGGGATCGCGGTGGTTGACAAGGAGGCGTGCAAAGCCTGCAGCAAATGCATTGCCGCCTGTCCGAAAAACCTGATCGAGCTTGTTCCCTACACGGCAAAATATCTGGTAGAGTGCAATTCTAAGGACAAGGGCAAGGACGTCATGAAAGCTTGTTCCACAGGCTGCATCGCGTGCCGCCTCTGCGAAAAGAATTGCCCGAAAGATGCGGTCCATGTGGAGGACAACATTGCACGCATCGATCAGGAGAAATGCGTAGGATGCGGCATCTGCGCACAGAAATGCCCGAAGAAAATCATCACGGCATAGGTTCAGACAGAAAAAAAGGGGCATCCCGGAGGCGGGACGCTCCTTTTTTTTGTCCCGGCACATGCTGACAGCGCAATGCCGCTCGCGCCATCTGCGCCTTATCTTCCTGTTTCTGTCCTCTTCATGCCTTATGCCCCATTCCCCCGCCAGCCGTTATGCTCCAGCCGCCGATCCCATGCGTTCGGCGTTATCTTTGCATTTGAAACAAAGGACGCATCAAAAAAAGAGCTTTTAGGGCTCTTTTTTGTTATCAGGAACCGCTGTCCGAAAAAGATTGTCGGATGCCGTTTTTTTTTCGCAGATTTCTATTATCTGCGAAATTTTCTGACCGCGTGATAAGGGGATCGGCTGAAAAATAAGCCCGATCGCTTATTTTTCAGCCAAGCGATTTGTGCTGAATCGCCACAAATATGCCTTGCCCGCAGAGCAGAAACGAATCTTCTGCCCGCGTTCCTTAGCGCAAACGCTTCGGAAAGCAGGGATAGATTGTCGATTCAAGCGCAAATCACATTCACTGACAAGAGCATTTTATATTTTTTTATCAATCTTGTCAAGAGCAAATAGGATATTGTTTGAATTATGTTTCTGAAATCTGCAGTATCTGGAAGCTGGTAAATCTGTATCAAGGGTCAAAAAAATGGTCAGGGAGGAAAAACAATGCCAAGAAAAGGAGAAAATATCAGAAAAAGAAAGGACGGACGCTGGGAAGGGAGATTCCAGGCCGCGGACGCCCGTACAGGAAAGAGATATTACCGGTCGGTCTATGCAAAAACTTACGGGGAAGCAAAGGAAAAGCTGTCAGCGGCAAAGGCGGCATACCGGGAAGAAAAGAGCGGCAAGAAAGCGGCGGATGCCGCGCGGGGGCAGGTGGCTTTCGGCGACGTCGCCGGGGAATGGTTTGAGAGCATAGAAAAGAAAAAGAAACATTCCACCTTTGTGAAATACCGCAATATATATGAGGTTTATATCCAGCCGGCTTTCGCGGATGTCTTTCTCCATGAGCTGTCGCCGGAACTCATCAACTCTGTTTTCCCCGACAGCGGCGAGAAATCAGCCAGCATCCTAAGGAGCATTTCCTGTGTCACCAATCAGATTCTGAAATATGCGGCGGCGAGATACCAGGTATCGTTCCTTGCCGCCTCCTGTGAAAAGCCGGCAAATGCGCATAGACCGGTGGAAGTGCTGGGCAGGTCCGACCAGGTGAAGCTCCTGCGGTATCTGTATGATACGCTGGACGTCTACAAGGCGGGTATCATCGTGTGCCTCTCGACAGGCTTGAGGCTTGGGGAGATATGCGCGCTGAAATGGGAAGACATTGACTTTGAAAACCGCCTGCTCCGCGTCAACAGGACCGTCCAGAGGATTTCCGTGCAGAATCAGGAGAAGAAAACAGCCTTGCTGGAAAGCGACCCCAAGAGCTGTTTTTCCAAGAGGGAAATCCCGCTGACGGACAATCTGATCAGGCTCCTGCTTCCCTACCGGGCAGAGGACGGTTATTTCCTGTGCAGCCATAAGCCGATGGAGCCGCGCACCTATCAGAATAAATTCGCGGAATACCTCATGATCACAGGCATAAAAAAGACGAATTTCCATATCCTGCGCCACACCTTCGCCACCAGCTGCATTGACAGCGGGACTGACGTCAAAAGCTTAAGCGAGATTTTGGGGCATTCCGATGTAAGGATAACGCTCAACCGGTATGTGCATCCCACCACGGAAACCAAGCGGCAGCATCTCGATGCGCTCTCCGTTATTTATGGTCAATATATGGGTCAGGTCTGCCCGGGAACGCCGTGAAATCAGCGGATTTTGGGAAGATTTCGCAGATAATAGAAATCTATGAAATGTTCTTCCATAGATTAGGATACGGAAAATACGCAGAATTACACGTTTTTTTTTGAAAAAATCTGCTTCCGGAAAAAGGAAACGGCTTGCGCGGGAGGGGAATGTCATCTGTTTCTGCAAAAAAAAAGCGACGGGGTGTGATCAGAATATGAAAGACACGAGGAAAAAACGGAATCTCTGGAAAATTTCAGCAATGGCATTCCTGGCTGTGGCATTGGCGTCAGCAGGGATCTTAGCGGGGCGGGAGAGGACTCAGCGGAACGCGGAAAAAACCTACGAAGCGCTCCGGGAAAAGACCCCGGCGCCTGTACGGGATTCACAGGAAGCGGAAAAGGCAGAGGCGCCGGAAGAGGGGACGGAGACAGAGGCGGAAACAGAGATAGAGGAAACGGATCCGCTCAAGCTCCTCGGAGTGGAGATTCCGGAAAAAAATCTCGACTGGGACGCCCTGCGGGAAGAAAACGGGGACATCTACGCGTGGATCTATGTGCCGGACACCGATGTGGACTATCCGGTACTGCAGCACCCTTCGGATGATTCCTACTATCTGGATCATAACATGGACGGCTCGAAAGGGCTTCCGGGATGCATTTACACGGAAGCGGCCTATACGGCGAAGGATTTCAGCGATATCCACACAGTCCTGTATGGGCATAACCTCAAGGATCATACCATGTTTTCAACGCTCCACAACTTTGAGGATGAGGAGCTGTTTGGCAGAGACCACTACATTTTCATCTACACGGAGGAGACTGCCCTGGCATACCGGATTTTTGCGGCATATGAATACCAGGCGATCCATCTGCTGGATAATTTTGACTATGACAACGAATACGTCTATGCGGACTACCTGAAAAATATCTACCGCACGGCGGATCCTATCGCAAATGTGAGGGAGGATATCGAGGTGACGGCCGCGGACCGGATCTTGACCCTGTCAACCTGCACGACCGGAGTCAACTATGACACGGGAATGCGCTTTTTGGTAACAGGAGTTCTGATAAACCCGGGAGGGCTGGGAGAAACATGATAGAGAAAGAAACCTTTGTGGAAAAAAAGAAGATAGGGATCGGGACGCTTACCGCAGCTACCATTCTCGCAGTGTTCCTTGTGATCGCGGGGATCCTGGCAGTCCTGCGCATGGTGGGCAGAGCCGGGCTTGAGAGCGCGGTCGCGGGCGAGCCGGAGGCGTCCGCGGGAGAAGATCCCGGGGAAGGGCCGGGGGAAAATGAGATCACATACCAGGACAGGCGGTATGCCCTCAATGAGGATCTCATCACGATCCTTGTCATGGGAATCGATAAGGAGACGGTTGTGGAGGTCGGCGGGCAGAGCTGGACGGAAGAGGAAGAAAGCGGCTATGCGGGAGGGCAGGCGGATGCGCTGTTTCTCATGCTGGTCAATCCACATAAAAAGAATGTCAGCATTGTTGCGATCAACCGCAATACCATGACAGGCGTGGACGTCTTTGATGAAGAAGGAAATTATCAGGGGATTTTTACAAAGCAGATTGCCCTGCAGCATGGCTACGGGGACGGAGGGGAGGAGAGCTGCCTCAGGCAGGTCAAGGCCGTCTCAAGGCTCTTCCATGACGTCCCGATCCATTCCTATGCGGCCATCAGCATGGATGCCATACCGGAGCTGAATGACCTGGTGGGCGGCATCACGGTGGAAGTGCTGGATGACGTCATATATCCTGAATATGACATGGATCTGCATCAGGGCGATGAAGTCACCCTGCACGGGAAACAGGCATACTGGTATGTGCGCCTGCGCAATGAAAACGTGTTTGATTCCAATGCGCTCCGGCTGCAGAGGCAGAAGCAATACCTGACCACGTTCGCCGCCGTGGCGAAAGAGCAGTGCATATCCGATGTGCGCGTGGCGGTGGAACTCTACAGCACAATGCAAAAATACATGGTCACGGACATTGACGTCAGCGCTTTCATCTATATGGCTACCGAATATCTGAATTATGACTTTGACGTCAGCGACCTGTATTCCCTGGAAGGCGAGACGCTGCAGGGAAACCGGTTTGAAGAGTTTTATGCGGACGAAGATGCGCTGCAGAAGCTCATAGTGGAGTTATTCTATGAACCGGCGGAGGGATAGACCCTGCCGCCTCCCGATCAGGTATCATCCGGGAAAACCATCCCGGTTTGATATAGCCACATGAATATTAGGAAAGGAGGGAAAGAGGAAAATGAAGAAAAACATATTGGCAGTCTTCACTGCCGCAATGGTTCTTTCTATGAACACATTTACAATTTTTGCTGCCAGCCCGACCGTGGGAACGACCCAGAGTCCGGTTGCGACGCAGAAGACGGTGACGAGCATCACGTCTGTGGAGTCTCCCGCGCAGTATCTGGGACGCACCTCTGTATCCGATGGTTTCAAGGCGGAGGCGGTTTCCGAGAAAACAGTGGAAGCGGCAGCGGTAGCAGTACAGAACGAAGTATTGAATGACGTCGCATCCATCGGAAGTCTCCTTGGAAACAGCACGCTTGCTTCCGCAGCGGCGGATTCATCCAGGAAAGTGACCGCGTCCATTCTTTCTGTCGTGGATGTCAGCGCCACTTCGGCAGTCCAGGTAGACGGAAAGTATGTCGTGACCTTAAGCATTCCGGGAATTGCGGCAGGCGATGCGATCGTAGTTCTCCATTACAACGGCAGCGGCTGGGAAGTGATTGCTCCGAGCAGCGTGGCGGCAGGATCTGTAACATTTGCATCTGCAAGCCTTTCACCGGTTTCCGTTGTCAAGCTTGACGTGTCAAAAGTGACCGCGTCTCCAAAGACCGGATCAGCGATGCCCGCAGCAGCGGCTGTCCTTGTGATCGGCCTTGCCGGCGCAGCAGTCTGCGGCAGAAGAGTTTTTGCTTAAACAGGCAGGCCGCTTTAAAAGCGTCAGGAAAACCAGAAAAAGATTTAAGAAAAAAGATTAAAACAAGATGAAAGAAAAAGGATCTGAGAAAAAGGATCCGATCAGTTTCCCAATATCATGTGGTGGATAAAAAAACAGGCGTTTGGCGGGGCGGATGCCCCTTCCGGACACCTGTGCGGATCAGATAAGGAATGCGATAATGACTTATGAAAAAGGTATTGATTATAACTGTCGTAAGCGGATTTTTGCCACAGTTTGAAAAAAACGATGTAAGGATTTTACAGGAGGCCGGATGCGAGGTGCATTATGCATCCAATTTTGAGCAGCCGGTCTATCCTTTTGATGAGGAAGAGTTAAGGGCGCAGGGGATCGTCCTGCATCCGATCAGTGTGGTAAAAAGCCCCAAAAGATTCAAAGAGAATGCCAAAGCCGTCAGCCAGCTGATACGGATCATGGATGAAAACGAGATCGACATGATCCACTGCCACAATCCGATGGGCGGCGTCTGCGGGCGGATAGCGGCGATGTTCGCGAAAAGGAAGCCGTATGTGATCTATACGGCCCATGGCTTCCACTTTTACAAGGGCGCAAGGAAAAGGAACTGGCTGATGATCTATCCGGTGGAAAAGCTCCTCGCGCGCCATACGGATATCCTCATAACGATCAACCGGGAAGATTATAAAAGGGCAGCTTCTTTCCGCCTGAAGGCGGGAGGGAGAGCCGTTCAGATACACGGGGTGGGCGTGGACAGGGAGCGCTTCCGGCCGATGCCGGAGACGGCGGGAGAGAAAAGGAAGCAGCTCGGGATACCGGAAAACGCGTTCCACCTGGTCCAGGCGGCAGAGCTGAACGACAATAAGAACCAGAAAACGGTCATTGAAGCGCTCGGCAGAATGCCGCAGAAAGACATCTATTACAGCGTATGCGGGACAGGACCGAACGAACATCTCTATCATGAGATGATCCGTGAAAACAACATGAAAGGCAGGATCCGTATGCTTGGCTTCCGGACGGATATGGAAGAGGTGCTGCAGACGGCGGATGCGTTTATCTTCCCGTCTTACCGGGAGGGGCTTGGCGTGGCAGCCATCGAGGCGCTTCTCTGCGGGATCCCCGTGATCGCGGGGGAGAACCGCGGGACGAGGGAATACGCGATAGACGGGTACAATGCGGTCGTGGTAAATCCCGGGGACGCCGCGGGCTTTGAGAACGCGGTGGGAAGGCTTTATGAAAACAGGGGATTTCTGGAGGGGCTTGGAAAGAATGCCAGGCATTCCGCGGCTGCGTTTACGATAGATGAAGTGGGAAAGACAATGAAGCAGGTGTATGAGGCAGCGCTAAGAGCCATGGGATAGCGGCTGCGCGGAATGGGAGAAAAAAATGGAACAACCGTTGGTGTCTGTCATTATGGGGGTCTTTAACCAGAGGGACAGAAAAATATTGCAGGAATCCGTAAACTCCATATTGAACCAGACGTATGGGAATTTTGAATTTATCATATGGGATGACGGCTCAGAGCCGGATGCGGCGCAGCTTGTCATGAATCTGAAACAGCTGGATCCAAGGATCTTCGTGGCGGGAAAAGAGGAGAACAGGGGGCTTGCCTACAGCCTCAACGAGTGCATCCGCCTGGCAAAGGGGAAATACATAGCCCGCATGGACGCGGACGACATTTCAAAACCGGACCGCCTGGAAAAGCAGGTGGACTTCTTAGAGAGGCGGAGCGAATACGGCTGGTGCGGAACGGGCGCGGAACTCTTTGATGAGAGCGGGATATGGGGCAGCCGGATGATGCCGGAGATCCCGCGCATGAGGGACTATTTCCGGTATTCGCCGTATGTGCATCCATCCGTCATGTTCCGGGCGGAGCTGTTTGACGAAAACCACAGGTATCTGTCAACCGAAGAAACGCTCCGCTGTGAAGATTATGAGATTTTTATGAACTTAGTCGGACGGGGGCAGCAGGGCTATAACCTGCAGGAAAAATTATTCTGCTACCGGGAGACAAGGGAATCCTACAAAAAGCGCAAGGTGAGGTTCCGGATCAATGAAGCCAGGACAAGGTACCGCAATTACAGGAAAATGGGGATCTTGTTCCCGGCGGGCTGGATCTATGTCCTCCGCCCGGTCGCCGCGATGCTGGTCCCGTCCGGCGTGCTGGCGTTCCTGAAAAGAAGCGAGGGGATCCATGCCAGGAAAATGGAAGAAAAGAAACACAGAAACACAGCGGGAAAGATGGAGGCAGGCTACCTTGAGATCGCAGGAATACCAGACGCGGCTGGAACATTACCGGGACAGTTTGCGGAAGAGGCCGGAACATTCAGCGGCGCTCGGCATATGCCGGAGGGAATTTGGTACAGATGAAAAAGACAGCATACTAGACGAGGTGTTCCTTCATGTGTATGCCCCCACCCTGGTGGAATATGTGGAGTGGGTGCTCCAGGAAGCCGTCTCCGCGGGGATCCGGAGGTTATACTTCCTGGCGAGGGACGGGTACATGATGTACCGCACCGCGCTCGCCATAGCGGAGAGGCGGCGCCTTGCCATAGAGATCCGGTATCTGAAAGTATCCAGATACGCGGTGCGGAGAGCGGAATATTATTTTCTGGGAAAGAAAGCGCTCGATACGATCTGCGTGGGAGGCATAGACGCTGATTTTTCCAAACTGATGAAACGGGCAGCCCTGACCGGGGAGGAAGCGCATCACATCGCGCGCCTGTGCGGCATGGAAGAGCGGTTCTGCGAGCCGCTGGATTATCGGCAGATCCAGAGGCTGAAAAAAGACCTCTCAGAACTCCAGATCCTGCCGGCATACATAAAAAAGCATTCCAGGGAAGCATATGAGAATGCGGTGGATTATCTCAGGAAAGAGCTGCTGTTTGAAGACCTTCCCTGCGCTGTCGCGGACAGCGGGTGGATAGGGAGCCTGCAGCTGTCCCTGCAGAACGTCATAGAACACGCGTCGGGGAGAAAAAAACAGCTCACCGGATATTATTTCGGGATGTATGAAAGGCCGGAGGGGACGGACCGCGCACAGTACCAGCCGTTCTATTTCGGAGAGAAAGATATCCGCAGGAAAGTGTATTTCTCCAACTGCCTGTTTGAGACAGTCTTTTCCGCCCCGGAGGGGATGACCCTTGGATACGAAAAGGGAGAGGCCGTAGAAAGCGGGCATAAAAATCCGAACGGAGAGACGATCGCGCGGTTTGCCAGGGAGATGGAGCGGTACACGGAGGCATATCTGGGAGGGAAAGCAGATGATCCCAGGACAGCAGAAGCGCCGGGGCGGGCGCAGAGGGGGAGATTCGTAGAAAAGCTGCTGATCCCCATGATGGGGCATCCGACGGAGGAGGAAGCGGCGGCTTTTGGAAACCTGCTGTTCTGTGATGATGTGCTGGAACTGAACCTGCAGCCGGTCGCCGCGAAATGGGAGGAATCAGAACCCCGAAAGCAGAGATTCCTGAACCGGCTGCTGGTGAAAAGCGGATATAAAAAAGAGACGCTGCATGAGAGTGCATGGACAGAGGGAACAATCACAAACCTGAAAGGAAACGTGGAAAGGAATATGAGGCAGGAACGCTGGTACAAACGCTTCCTGTATTTCAGAAAGGCGATATGCAAGTGAACACGAATCAGAAAAAAGAAGCACATCGGACAAAATATCAGGAAATCCGTCAATACGCATTTGTGATACAGGAGCTGACCGCAAGGGAGATCAAGAGGAGATACGCCCGCAGTTCGCTGGGGATCATATGGAGCGTATTAAATCCGCTTTTAAACATGGTTGTCATGTCGCTGATCTTTTCCACCATGTTCCGGCACTCCATAGAAAAATTCCCGATCTACTATCTGACGGGACAGATTTTCTGGACCCTGTTCAGCGGCGCGACAAACGCCTCCATGACGGCTTTGGCGGATAACAAGAACCTGCTGATAAAAGCAAAGCTGCCCAAACAGACCTTCATACTCTCAAGGATCTATACGTCCCTGATAAATTTCCTTTACACCTGCATCGCGTTCCTCCTGATGCTTGCGGTGTTCCGTATCAGGCCCTGCGCGGCGATGCTGCTCCTGCCGCTGGACGTCCTCTTCCTTGTGGCGATCTCGTCGGGACTCGGATACATACTGGCTGTCTCCTATGTGTTTTTTGCGGACATAAAATACCTGTATTCCGTTTTTCTGACGCTCTGGATGTACCTGTCGGCGATCTTTTATCCGATCTCCCAGCTGCCGGAGTCCATGCAGAGATTCATAGGATGCAACCCGATATACGCGGCGATCGCATTTGCCAGGGAGTGCGTGCTGTATGGCAGGGTGCCGGAAGCCGCAATGTGGGCGGAACTGATCGCGTGGAGCATAGGAAGCCTTGCCGCGGGCATCGGTTTCTTTCACTGGAAAGAAAACAAGGTCATGCAGAAAATATAGCGGACCAAAAGAAAGAAGCGCCATGGGAAGAAGAACCGTGCGGAAAAGAAAAACCGTGGGAAAAGAAACGCCATGGGAAGAAGCGTGTGGAAAAGAAAAACCATGGGAAAAGAAGCGCCATGGGAAGAAGCGTGCGGAAAAGAAAAACCGTGGGAAAAGAAGCGCCATGGGAAGAAGAAGCGAAAAACCATGGGAAAAAGAAGCGT
>CAZAMD010000005.1:52285-64658 GCA_964486485.1 uncultured Roseburia sp.
GGAGGCGCAGCGTCAGGAGGAAAGCTCCCCGGAGGAAACCGAACGCCAGAACACCACAGAATCCGCGCCCGTAACGGCGGAGCAGGCGGGCAGCCGGGAGCAGGAGCGGCAGACCCCCATCTTATACAACATGTACGTCGCCATCGTGGCCGCGGCGCTCGGGCTGACCGCCCTGACAGAGGGCGTCCTGTGGCTCGTCATCAAGCGCGTAAGGGGCGGAAGGCATGGAAAGGAAAAGCCCCCGAAGGATCTGGAAGAAGAAAGCTGGGCGCAGACCGAGGACGGGCTGGAAATCATCGAGATCGACGCCCCTGCGGACAGGGAGTTTCAGGCGTTCCGGCAGAGGCTTGGAAGAGAGATCGCTTCCATCGTAAAGAAAGATGGGGCAGAGAGCGGAGAGGAAAAAGGAAGGGAAGAGGAAAAAGGAGGGGAAGAGGGGGAGACGGTCATAGCGGTCAAAGACGTGACGATGGAATTTCATCTGTCCTCGGTCAACCCCTCCGGCCTGAAAGAATATGTGATACAGCTGCTGAAGCGGGAAGTCTCCTACCGGAAGCTCTACGCGCTCTACCATGTGTCCTTCAACGTCTGCCGGGGAGAGATCCTTGGGATCATCGGAACGAACGGATCCGGAAAATCCACGCTCTTAAAGATTATATCAGGTGCGTTAAAGCCGACGCAGGGCTCTGTGGAGGTGGACAGGAAAAAGATACAGCTGCTGACGCTCGGGACAGGTTTTGACATGGAGCTGACCGCAAGGGAGAATGTATTTTTAAACGGCGCGATCATCGGCTATGACAAGGCGTTCCTGGAGGAGCATTATGACGGGATCGTCTCCTTTGCGGAGCTGCAGGACTTCATGGAGGAGAAAGTCAAAAACTTCTCCAGCGGCATGATCAGCCGCCTCGGCTTTGCCATCGCGACCGCCGGGGAAGCTGCGGAAATCCTGATCCTGGACGAAGTCCTCAGTGTCGGGGATGAGTTCTTCCGCAGGAAAAGCATGGAGCGGATTAAGGAAATGATCCATGGCGGGAGCACGGTGCTTATGGTGAGCCATGGCATGGGGACCATCCTTGAGAACTGCACGAAATGCGCGTGGATCGAGAAAGGAGAGCTGCGGATGATAGGGGAGCCGAAAACGGTGTGCGAGGCATACAGGAAGATGAATGAAAAAGCCCGGCAGGAAGGAGAAAGATAAGGGATGAAGCTAGAGCAGGAAACATGCCTGATATCGGTCATTGTGCCATTATTTAATACAGAAAAATATATCCGCAGGTGCATAGAGAGCATTGTAAGGCAGACTTGGGGGAATCTGGAAATTATTGTAGTAAATGATGCGAGTACGGATCGCTCCGGGGACATTGTGAAAGAAATGATGCGGACGGATCCAAGGATCCGCCTTGTTTCCCATGACGAGAACAGGGGATTGTTTCATGCGAGGATTACAGGCGTTGAACATGCCCGCGGCGATTATATCGGTTTTGTGGATAGCGACGACTATGTCTCCATGGATTTTTTCCGCACATTGGCGTATCAGGCGGTAAGCATGGATGCGGATATTGTGATAGGACGGCTGGTGCATGAGGATGCAAAGGGGTACCGCTATATCCATAATCTGTATCAATTTTATGAATTTGGGACACTGAGGGGAAAGGAGATTGCGGAGGCATACTGGAAACAGGAGGGAAGGTGCTTTATCTGGCATACCGTCTGGAACAAAATCTACCGGAGGGAGCTTTGGCAAAAAGCCCTGCCCGTATTAAAAAGACAGGAAAAGCACCTGATCATGACGGAAGATTTCGTGTTTTCCTCTGTGCTGGTTCATTTTGCTGAGAGCTTATCCTATGTGAAGTACGGCGCCTATTTTTATTTCCAGAATGAAAGCGCCTCGACGAGCCTGACAGGCGGAAAAAAGAAATTTCAGAAAAACATTTCGGATCTGCACACGGCGTTTTCTTTTGTGGAAGATTTCCTTTCCTCTGGAAACTACCGGATCGAGGCGTCAGAGCAGTTTTTTGCATGGAGGAGGCTGTATAAGTTTTTCTGGACAGAAAATATTGCAAACAGCGGACTGCCCGAAGAGGAAACGCAGCCGCTGTATGCGCTCCTGGAGCAATCCCTGGAGGGGGGCGCGGACGTGGAAAATCCCTCTTATTTCTACGCGGTGTCAACAGAGTACGACAACCGTTATGATGAGCTGGCTGAAAAGGTATGCAGGGAAGAAACCAGGTGTGTCAGCTTTGATATTTTTGATACAGCGCTCCTTAGGCCTTTCTATCACCCAAAGGATCTGTTCCGTATGCTGGACCGCAGATTTGCGGAAGCCTTTCCGGAAGAACGGCGCACTTTTGCGCAGATACGGGTGAAAGCGGAGGAGGAGCTGCGGGAAGAAAAAATTTCCGGCCGCGCTTCGCATGGAGGAACCGGACATGCCGGACTTCAGGAAGAGATTGGCATCCGGGAGATCTACCGGAAAATAAGCGAGTATACAGGGATGGATGCGGAGCAGTCCAAGGCATGGATGCGGGAAGAAATGCTGGCGGAAAAGAGATTCTGCAAGGCAAGGGAGAGTTTGCAGAATCTCTACCGCGCGGCGCGGCATTGCGGGAAACGGCTGTATTTTACGTCGGATATGTATTTTGGCAGGGCATTTTTAGAGGAGCTGCTGAAGGAAAACGGATATGAGGATTTTGAGGAAGTCCTTGTTTCGAGCGAGGAAAACGCGACGAAGCGGACAGGGACGCTCTATGCGGCGCTGATGAGACGCTCCGGCTGCAGGGGAGAGGAAATCCTTCACATCGGGGATAATTGGGAAACGGATATCCTGTCGGCCAGAAACTACTGGATCGAGGCGTGCTTCTATCCGCGGGCGGTAGACTGCATCCAGTACAACATATCGGACATCAAAACGACGCATTCCTGCGGCCCTTACAAGGAAGCAGGGGGCAGTATCGTAAATTATGAAAAAGCGCTGGGCTTTCTCGGCACCAGAAGCGCGCTTGCGGTCGCGGCGAACAGGCTTTATGACAATCCGTTCATCAGCTTTCATGAGTGGTCAGAAATGAATGCGTCACCGCAGTTTCTCGGTTACTATGCGGTCGGGATGCATCTGCTCGGTTTTACGAAATGGCTGGCAGAGGCAGCGGGAGCCGGCGGATATGATACGCTTGCTTTTATCGCCCGCGATGGATGGCTGCCGTTAGAGGCTTACCGTGTCTTTCAGGAATACCTTAAAGGGCTGCCGGAGGCGGGGTATTTTTACACCTCAAGAAAGGCGGGAGCCGCCTGCGGACTGCAGACGGAGGACGGGATCTCTGCCCTGTGGCCCTGCATCAACGCAAAAAGCTGCACACCGGAGGCTTTCATCGGGATGCTTGCTCCGGTTCTGGAGGAATGCGGCGCGGAGTTTTACCAGGAACATGACATCCGGCCGGAGGAGCCGTTTTCAACCTATACGGAATTTTGCCGGGTCGGGAAAATACTGGCAGAGAAAAAATTCAGCAGGGAGAAAGCAGAGCGGTACCGCGCCTGTGTGAAGGCATATCTGGAACCGCTTTTGCGGGGGAAGGCGGCGGTCGTGGATATCGGATACAGCGGCAGGACGCAGGAGCTGCTGACAGGTCTTCTGGGAAAGGAGATTGATGCGTTTTATGTCCATGTCAATGACGATTCCTGCGCGGAGAGAGAGAGCAGATGCGGATTTCAGACGGAAACCTTTTATGGCTTCACACCTGCCATTACCGGAGGGATCAGGGAACTGCTCTTTTCCTGCTACGCGCCCTCCTGCATCGGTTATGAGATCCGGGGGGATCAGGCAGTTCCGGTATTCGAGCCTTTTGCGAGGGAATATGTGATGGAATACCTGATCGGGCAGATACAAGAATACGCGCTGCTGTTTGTAAAGGATTTCTGCCGTTTTTTCGGGGAGGACTTAGAGCGGATGGAAATGCGGAATATGGATGTTTCCTATCCGTATGAGTATTTCCTGCACACATTGACGGAAGCAGATTCTAAGATGTTTGAATGCTGCAGTTTTGAGGACGATCTATGGATGGGAAAGCGTTTTGGGCTTTCGGAGCAGTGGAAAGCGGATATTGCTTATCATAAGATCGTTCCATATTATCAGGTGGGGGAAGCCGCGCTGCAGCAGATCCCTCCGGCAGACAGCCTCGCGTGGCAGCTCTACCATATGAAAGGGATGGAGTCCCGGAAACTGTGGAAAAAACTCCTTTATTGGTTCCTGGTTGACCGTGATTTTTTCTGGAAGAGGGTAAGGGAATACGCTGGGAGGGGGAGTAAAAGTTGAAGCTGGCGATTTTTTCAGAGGCGTTTGACGTAAAAGGCCAGGAACTGGAGATAAAATTTTCAAGGGTAGGGCATAACACGGGGAATCTGGCGTTTTTCCGGGCGATCAAAACGCTGCTTGGGCCGGATTTCATCAAACCGTATTATGGGATCCATCCCAATGCGGAACAGCTGGGCGGCTATGATGCGTTCCTTACGACGGACCTGATCTGGATCAGTGAAAACCAGAGGTTTGAGGACACGGAAAAAATCTTTCGGAATATCGGGGAGCGGCCGCTTGTCCCGATCTCCGTGGGACTGCAGTGCGCCGGCTATAAAAAAGGCTTCCTGCTTCACGAGGATACCGCAAGGCTGCTTTCCGGAATGGCAGAACGGTGCGTGCTGGGAGTCCGGGGCTATTATACGGCGGAAGTCCTGGAGCATTACGGCATTAAAAATATCGAAGTGATCGGCTGCCCGTCCCTGTATTGCCAGAAAGAGTACTCCTTTCGGGAACCGGCTGGCGGGGAACTGAAAACCGTATGCGGATTCAGGACTTTTTGGGGAGAGTGCGGCAGGAAAGAGCAGGAATTTTTAAACTACTGCCGCAGGGGCAGGTTCGGGTTTGTAGAGCAGACCGCATTTGAAATCGGCCATCTGGAGCTGCAGGACACAAGAGGGTATCAGGAATGGCTCGCGGAAAAGAAAAGGCTCTTTTTTGATATGGATGAGTGGAGCGAATATATCAGGGCATTTGACTTCTGCATGAGCATGAGGTTCCACGGAAGCGTCATAGCGATGCAAAGCGGCGTCAGATCGCTGTTCTTAGTCTCCGATTCCCGCACAAGGGAGCTGGTGGAATTTTTTGGGCTGCCGTACATGGAGATCGAAGCGTTTGACGGGGGGAAGAATGTGCGGGAGTATTATGATACGGCGGATTACAGCGGTTTTCACCGCAGATATGAACAGAACAGGAAGAGATTTTTTGAATTTCTGGGGAAAAACGGACTTTCAGAAAAGACAGCAACATGAGTGGAGGAGAACATGAAGGAACAACCATTGATTTCCGTCATTGTTCCTGTGTACGGGACGGAAAAATACCTGAAAAAGTGCCTGAACAGCATACTCGGGCAGACATACAAAAACATAGAACTGATCATCGTGAATGATGGAACGAAAGACAATTCTGAAAACATCATAAAAAAATATCTTCAGATACATGAAAATATCAAGTATGTGCGGCATTCTAAAAACCGGGGGCTGTTCAGGGCAAGGGTTTCCGGCGCGGAAGAGGCAGAGGGGGAGTATCTTGCTTTTGTAGACAGTGATGATTATATTTCTGCGGACTTTTACAGGATGCTCCTGAAAAAAGCAATGTCCGGCGGTTCCGACGTCGTTGTAAGCAATACGGTGTTTGAAGATGCGGATGGTTCCCAGAGCGTCAGGCAGCTATATAACCTTTGCTTTGGAAAAGAGGAACTGGAGGGGGAAGAGATCAGGAGAGGTTTTTTTTTGCAGGAAGGCTACTGCTTCTCATGGCATACCGTGTGGAACAAATTATATTCCAAAAAGCTGTGGGATAAGTGCTTCGAGTGGTATAAAAAACTGGAAGGACACCTGGTCATGACGGAAGATATCGCGTTTTCTTCCCTGCTGCTTTACAATGCCAAAAAACTGACATGTGAGTACAGCGCGTCCTATTTTTACTGCAAGTATCGGAACGCATCTACGGATGCAGAGAATATAAAATTTCCTAAATTTGAAAAGAACATGCGGGATCTGAAACTGTCGTTTGATTTTGTGGAGAGTTATCTGGATTCGCAACATGCGGACGATTGTATCAGAAAAGGGTTTCTGGAGTTTCGGAAAAAATACTCCCGCATGTATCGGACCCTGCAGCAGGATAAATTTGCGGGCGTCCCGGGCGCAAAAAAAGCAGTGGATGATTTCCTGCCCGGTTATCATAAAAGGCAGCGCCAGAATGAATTCTGCTTTGACGCTGTGAACGCTGATTTCTCTCAGGGACTGGATTTCGCAAAAGAAACCATACGCGATCCCAAAATAAAATATGTATCGTTTGATGTTTTTGACACGCTTATTTTAAGGCAGGTTTATCATCCGGCAGATCTGTTTCTTTTCTTAAATTACGAATTTGACAGGCGGACTTCCGGAAAACATAACATTTCCTTTCAAAAAATCCGTGAGATATCTGAGCGGAAAACCAGGGAAGCATTCAGGAACAAGCGGGAAGAGATCACCATCAAAGAAATTTATGATACGATGTCCCGTGTGTTTTCTCTGGATCCGGATATTGTCGATAAAATGCATGAATTGGAGGAGGAATACGAATATCGTTTTTGCAGGGTGCGCAAAACCGGCAGGGAGCTTTATGATTTCGCGCGGGAAGCCGGCAAGAAGATCATCATCATTTCAGATATGTATCTGGAATATGACACGGTTTCAGGTATTTTACGGAAAAACGGGTTTGACGGATGGGAAGCTTTGTTTTTGTCATCGAAAGAACACTGCCTGAAATATTCCGGGATGCTTTTCCGCAGGGCATTGAAAGAAGTAAACTGCCATCCCCAAAACATGCTGCATATCGGTGATACATGGAATGCGGATGTTTCTGCCGCCCGGACACTCGGGATAAATACATTCTTTCTTCCAAAGGCGAGAGACAGCTTTGAAAATGCCATAAAAGATATCCGGACGAATGAATGCGCATGGATGGACCGGTATATGGCAGGGCCTTTTTATGACGGCGTTTCCGCGCGGAAAACGCTTGGCTATCGCTTAATGCTCTCGACGGTCGTCAATAAGTTTTTTGACAATCCGTTTCAAAGCTTTAATAAGAAAAGCGATTTTAACTGCAATCCTTATTTCATCGGATATTATGCGGTCGGGATGCACTGCATCGGGCTTGCGAAATGGATGCATGAAACTGCAAGGGAAAAGAAATACCCGTGCATCTATTTTCTGGCGAGGGACGGATATCTTCCGATGAAAGTATTTGAATTATACAACAGCGCCTGCACGGATAAGATCCGATGTGCGTATCTTCATGCCTCAAGAAAGCTGACATTGCCTTTTATGATCAAAGATAAAAACGATCTGTATGATCTGCCCATAGAAAGGAACAACCATACCCCGTTATCTGTGTGCAGATTATTAAGTTTTTGCCTCAGGAATGACGGGCATGATTTTGAAGCCGGTCTTTTGGAGAATGGCTTTGCGCCTGATAAAACATTTCAGAATGAAAGCGAACTGTATGGATTCATGGATTTTATTGCTGCAAACTGGTTTGACAAAGACAGGCTGGAGCGGAAAAAAGCCGGCCTGGCAAAGTATTATTCACAGATAGAGGATCATTCCGTTCTTTTTGACATGGGCTACAGCGGCAGGATACAAAGTGCGATATGCCGCGCAGCGGGGAAAAAGCTGGATGCTTTTTACATCCATACGGATAACAACCGGTGCAGCTACGAGAAACAGCGGGGAGCGTTCCAAGTACATTCATTTTACAGCGGCGTCCCTGCAAGCACGGGCATCATGAGAGAATACATGCTTTCTTCCCTGGATCCGGCATGTGCGGAGATCGGATGCACAGATGACGGGGATTACCATTTTTCCTATGAAAAACCGGATGTCTCCTATCCTGAAAAATTCGCTGTGCAGATGCTGCAGAAAGGGGCAATGGATTTTGCTGCGGATTTTATCGATCGGTATGGAGATTTTTTATCCGAGATAGACTTCATTCCTCAGGAAGCCTCGTATCCTTTTGAGTATCTGCTCCGTTTTTGCAAATATGAAGACAGAAAACTGTTTGGAATGTGCAATTTTGAGGATCGCCTCTATGGAAACATCGTTTCGGTCAGGGCAGATGAGCTGTTTCATAACCAGCTCTGCGAGATAGAGACGTATCAGCTTCCCTCTGATTTTTACGACCTTGAAAAAAGAGAGCTGACCGTTCATTTTGAGGAGGATTGCGCGGAAGAAGAGGGCGATGAGGCGGAGGAAGTTTTTGGAACGGCTGGGGAGAACGGGCAGGAGGCCGCTGCCATGTTCCTCGATGTGATAGAGGAAGATGACAGCCGCAGGGATAAGCTTTTAAAATGCGGAGGCAATACCTCCAACATCGTGCTCTGGCAGTCCCTGAGAGATATGGTAAATCCTGATATCATAGACAACTGGTATCAGACCCATCCGGGAGGTTTTGATGAAAACGGGTATGATGTTTTCCTCACTACCTGCTTAGACAGGATCGAAGAAAACAGCGACCTGACATTTGTAGATGCGGTCCTTAGCCGCATCGGGGATAAGACGCTGCTGCCAGTGGGGATCGGTTTTAGCTGCCGGACGGAAAAGGCGGAATTTGCGCTGGGCGCGGAATCGATCAAAACGCTTCAGGCAGTCGCGGAACGCTGTAAGAGCGTCGGAGCCGCGGGCGAATATTCCGCTGAGATCCTGTCAGGGTTCGGGATAAAAAATGTCAGGGTCATCGGCACGCCGTCTGTTTACACAGAAACGGAAAAACTGACCCGCATAGAAAGCGGAAAGACGGAGATCCATACGGTTGCAGCGAGCTTCCGGCCGTTTTATGGGGGCTTGACAGAAAAGGAAACGCAGCTTCTGGAGTATTTTGCAGAAAATAACTTCCGTTTCATTGGGACAACGGATCTGGAACTGGAAGACAGCGGCGTCAATGACGATGCGCTTTCTGCACGCCTGTGCGATTACGCAAAGAAGAAACAGATCTATTTTACTGTTCCGGAATGGAAGAAACACATAAAAAATGCCGATTTTGCTTTTGGAATGGCGCTGCAAAATAACATCATGGCTTTGCACGAAAAAATACCGGCATTGTTCCTCTGTTATGAAACATCGGACAGAGAAATATGCTGTTTCCTGGATCTTCCCTATCTCAACATGGAAGATTTCGATCCGCAAAAAAGTGTTTATGACTATTACGGAATGGCGGATTATGGGGACTTCAAGTCGGGGCTCCGCAGGAAGAAGTCTGCTTACATCGATTTTCTGAAAGAAAACGGAGTGAGCCTGCCGCAAGTTAAGAGCAGAGTGATAGAAAAATAAGCCTAAGGAGGGATGTAAAATGTCTGTGAATGTAGTCGCTGATCGGATTTCCAAGATTGAAAGGGAAAATAAAATCATACTAAATGATATTAAGATTGAAAAAAATAGGATTGAGTATGATTATTCTGTTGTTGGAACATGGAGAAACTGTTTCAAACTCCAAAATAGGTTTTTCATAGAATACAGCATGGATTTTGATAAAAAGATTCCTTATAGCGTAGCAGTCATTCCTTTCCTTGGAAATTTTCTGCCTGTTTCATGGGTTTTTAATGCGGAAATACGAATCGATGAAATTGACAAAGAATATTTGTATTCCATTGATGAAATAAAAAGAGGATATCAGCTTATGTATCCCAATATTTCATTTAAAGGGAAGTTATCGTTTGGGAAAGCGGTGGAGAACGATATTTCTTCTAATGCCGATCAGTCTGCGCTATTCTTTTCCGGCGGGGTAGATGCTTTTTCATCGTTGGTACATATTTATAAAGAAAAACCGATGCTGCTCACTGTCTGGGGAACCGATGTATATCTAAAGGATGTTGATGGATGGGAAGCGATCAGCAGCAACACCAAAAAAGTGGCAGAAGATTTTGATCTTACTTATTTGTTTATCAAAACATCATTCCGCGAAGTGATAAATTATCAATTTTTGAATGATAAAATCGCAAAACCGAATCATGAAAACTGGTGGCATGGTTTCCAGCATGGAATGGCTTTGATAGCTCATTCAGCACCGGTCAGTTTTGACAAGAATATAAGACGGATATATTTTTCATCTACTGATTCAGTAAAGAGTAAAGTTCCATACACCTGCGCCTCTCATCTGGAGATGGATAATAATAATAATAATAATGGCGCTCGTACTATACATGAAGGATTCGAAGATACAAGACTGGATAAAATCAGAAAAGTTTGCAGATTTTTTAAGGAAAGAAAACAACAGATATCCCTGCATGTCTGCTGGGTAACCAGGGATGGTAAAAATTGCTGCCGTTGTGAAAAATGCGCAAGGACTATTTTTGGAATCATGGCAGAGGGGTATGATCCCGTTGAATTTGGCTTTGACTTATCACAGAAGAAATACGATGAACTGGCCAAAATGATAAAAAATGAAGAACTTCCGATTTATCCTGTTTTTTGGGGCGATATTGCAAACGGACTTTTGTCACAGATAGAAAAGCCTGCCGTTAAGAGTAATGAGGCTGCAAGAATGATCCTGCATAAGGTACTGGGAGAAACGGATATATCCCACCGATTTTATCCCACTGAATTCAATCAAAGCGAAAAGAATGATTGTGACAAAAAATCTGAAATTATTTTATTTAGACATGAATATATCGGTACAGAAGACCGGACATTTGAAGCGGTTGCCGGAAATACAGGGAATATGGTGTATACAAAAGCTCTTCAATCGATTTTGGATTTAACGACTACAAGCTACAACAATGCGGTTGATTCAAAGTATACTCCATCGCATATTATCACTACGGATCTTATCTGGATCAATCCAAACTCAAATTTTGATTATTTGATCTCGCAAATGAATCAATTTAAAGAGGCAATATTTGTTCCGATCAGTGTCGGGCTTCAGGCTTCTAAAATAGGCGATGATTTCAAATTAAATGATGGTACTTTAAGGGTATTAAATATGATTCAAGAAAGAGCAGTGATAGGATGCAGAGGTTATTACACAGCTGATATCTTACAAAAAAATGGGATCAAAAATATAGAGGTCATTGGCTGCCCGTCGATTTATTTGAAAGGGAAAAAGGGATATGAGATTAAGAGATGCGAAAAAGAAACAAATGAAATCAGAGTGGTCAGTAACTTCCGTACATTTTACGGCAAACTTTCTATAAAAGAAAAGCATTTTCTATCTTATTGTGCTGATCGGAATTTTGATTTTGTTGAGCAGACAAAATTTAATTTTGATTTAAGCCATACTGAAGGCGACGAAAAGTATTTTAACTATGTGAATCGTTGGATGACTAAAAATTCACATACATTTTTTGATGTAGATCAGTGGACTCATTATGTCTCCGTACATGATTTCAGTTTTGGATCAAGATTTCATGGGAATGTTTTGGCATTATGGAATGATATTCCGGCGCTCTTTCTCCCAATAGATTCCCGCATGTCTGAACTGGTTGAGTTTTTCAGACTGCCTCATATATCAATGGATGAGTTTGACCGGGACAGATCGATAAAATATTATATTGAAAAAGCAGATTATTCGGAATTTGAAAAGCTATATCCTGCCTATTTTGATAAGTTTATAAATTTCCTAGAAAAAAATGGGATTGAACTATCTGAATAGTTAAGCAGATTTGTTTGTTGACAGTTAAATTTATAAGCTGCCTGAATCCGTGAAACTGCTTGTTTTCCCATGCCGGTCCATGATAGGGTTGGCATGGGAAAATGTACCTTGATGACATCAAATGAACGCCCATAAACACTGGAAGCTTTGGGGGAAGCCTGCATAGCGGGTATAAAAGGGGCACTGCCCCCGCTGCATACCGGGGAAGCCTCACCGCCTGACCTTTTATGCACGGAAATCCGCAAACGCAGTATGTACCTCAGAGAATGCGTATCGCCATGTGCTGCTTCGTCCAACTCCCGGGATCAGTTGGCGCGCGTGCTCCGTGCGGAATATCCTTGAGTTCGGTTGGTTCCACAAGTAATGAAAAAATACGCATGTATGCCTTTCCCTGCGGATAACCCGCGCGGCATAAACACACGAATATTAAAAGGAAAGATTTTAACCATTATAGATAATATCCCTGCATCAGAATTCGGTAATATAGAATTTGCTTTACAAAATGCAAGCAATGAAACGCAGGTTGCTTTTTTAAGTAATAGCATGATTAAAGAGATAAAAAATATAGAGCTTCCTGCATATATCTTCCGGCACGCCAAAACATCTTATTAAAATTAAAATGGAAAGCATCTCCGAACAGCTGTCCTCCATGACAGAAAGCATCAATAATTTATTTAG
>CAZAMD010000006.1:0-28391 GCA_964486485.1 uncultured Roseburia sp.
CGGGGTATGCGAGCAATTCTGCTCCCGTTTTGCTGAATAAGACACCGTTTTGTGAGGAGTACGCTTGGTTGTTGTCTGCTACCTCTATCGCAGTCAGCCTGTCGCAATGAGAAAATGGACTGTCCCCGATGCTCGTCACACTCCCCGGGATGCTCACGCTCGTCAGGCTGTCGCATTCATCAAATGCTTGCATCCCGATGCTCGTCACGCTCCCTGGGATACTCACGCTCGCCAGGCTGTCGCAACCATAAAATGCTTGAATCACGATGCTCGTCACGCTCCCCGGAATCTCATAAGTCTCTTCTTTTTTTCCTGCGGGGTATGCGAGCAATTCTGCTCCCGTTTTGCTGAATAAGACACCGTTTTGTGAAGCATACGCTTGGTTGTTGTCTGCTACCTCTATCGCAGTCAGCCTGTCGCAATAAGAAAATGCAAGTTGCCCTATGCTCGTCACGCTCTCCGGGATCCTCACGCTCGCCAGACTGTCGCAATTAGCAAATGCCCTATGCCCTATGCTCGTCACTCCCTCTGAAATGCTCACGCTCGCCAGGCTGTCGCAATTGTAAAATGCATCATCACCGATGCTCGTCACGCTCCCCGGGATGCTCACGCTCGTCAGGCTGCCCCAATTATAAAATGCCCTTTCCCCGATGCTCGTCACCTCATCCGGTATCACGACATCTCCGCCATCTCCCAGATACTCCTCCAGCACTCCATCTACAATCCGAAAATCCGATCCCGCGCTTTCCTCTGTTGTCACCGATGATTCCTGCAGCGGTTCTCCCGCCGGTATCACCGCCTCATCTGTCTGCGCCCCGGAAACATGCCAGGCGCTGCCCAGGGTGATGGCTGCCGCAAGGACGCATACCCGCGCCAGCCGCTTTCTGTCTTTCTTCTTCATCGCTTTCATTTTCCTCCTGTGACTCATTTTTGCTCTTTTCCTCGCTGCTCTCTGCGCACCGTGCAAGACCTATATCACAGCACAGACGCAAGCCCGCATGGGAAAGATTTGACCCATCTTTCATCTTTTTTCCCGATTTTGTAGATTTATTAAAATTTTAATCGTATCTCATGCGATTGTCAACAGATATTTCTATTATAAAAGGATTTTCTTTTCTCCCTTTTCGCTTGATAAGAGAATGCAATCCCACGCCAGCTACCGGAGATGTCTTTCATCCCTAAATCTCCTCCTGCGAAACTCATAGCTTTTCTTATTCTTGCAGAATATATCATGATTTTAATTATTATCTCAGTGTGCGTTTGTCAATCCTTTTTCTCGAATCAAAAGATTTTGTTGCATGTTTTTCTGATTTTTCAAAGATCCATGTCTATGAAAGTGTAACTTTCAGTTTGAACACGCACGAAAAAAAGACGCATGGTCCTGCAATGTTACAGTTCCATGCGCCTTTGCCAACGGTCATAGTTTTTCCTTTCCTCGTGGAACTCTCCCCTCAGGCACTCCTCCGCGAAGGAATACCTGTTGATGGTATCGGAACGGCAGTTCGCCGTGTATTTTTTGCGGGGTTTCCCGTCACGGCATGGGCTGTTCCTTTACGGACTGCTCCCTGCGCTCTGTAAACCATTGTTCCAGCGTATCCATGCCGACCTTCACCGCCTGGGCGATCTTCTCCACCGGCAGCCCCATATCCCGGAGCTCATACGCCGTCTCCCGCGCTTTTTTCATCTCTCCTTCTGAAATGCCTGTATCATAGCCCGTATCATAGCCCCTATTATAGCCTTTGCTGTAAACGCCCGTACTCAGGTTGCACATATCAAGCACCTCCTCGCTGATCTCCTTTGTCACGCTGATCTGAAACTCGTTCTGCAGCGCTTCTATCTTTTCCTCATAGCCCAGGTTCATGGAAAACACCTTGCTTAGGAGCCGGACTGCATGGTCCCCGCTTCCCTCTCCCCTGGCTCCCAGCCTCAGCACCACCACCGTCATCAGGTCATAGTTTTTCCTTTCCTCGTGGAACTCTCCCCTCAGGCACTCCTCCGCAAAGGAATACCTGTTGATGGTATCGGAACGGCAGTCCGCCGTGTCCTCGCACACCCAGATGCTTACTGATTTTTTGATCTTCTGGTATTCCTGGTCTTTGAATACCCTTCCACGCTGCGATGAGATCATCCTCGCCGCGTAGTATATGCCGCGTTTCGGAATCGGATACCCCGGCGTGTCGTTGTTCTGTATCTCACAGTTCACAAAGATTTCCATCCATTCCCCGCCCTGCGGGAGCGCCGCCAGGAAACGGATGTCGTAATAAACCGTTCCCTCCCTCTGCGACTTGTCCACCGTGGGAAGCCCCTCCACTTTTTCGTCGCCGCTCATCAGTTCCGAAACACTGCTTTTTCCTTTATCCGGCGCTTTGTCCGGATGGTCCTGGGGGACCGCCAGCGTCCTGACCTCCGGCTTCCCCTCTATGAACCGCTCCGCGATCTCCTGCACCGTATAATCCGCATATTCATCCAGCGCACTCTTTAAAATATATGCCAGCACCGGCTTTTCTGCCACAAAGTTCCGCGCCGACTCGTCATACCGGAATGCGCTGTTTTCCTCCGCAGTTTTTAAGTTCTGCGCTATCTCGTTTGGTACACGCGCCATTTTGCCTTCTCGCCTTTCTCTTTCGGAGCATGGTATTTTTTGCGGGGTTTCCCGTCACGGCATGGGCTGTTCCTTTACGGACTGCTCCCTGTGCTCTGTAAACCATTGTTCCAGCGTATCCATGCCCCCTCCCTCCCCTATCAAACTGGCGGAGCATCACTCTGTGTCCGCATTTCTATTTTATCACCTGGAAAACGCGATTGCAATATGGAGCAACACTAAAAAACCGGTCACTACTTCCTGATATCCGCCGCGTCCGCCTCGCTATGCACATAACTGTAGGCAAGCCGGTAATAGCAGTTGTACTTTTCCAGCAAAATCTCTTCTATCTTCCGTTCCTTAGGCTTCTTCCCTTTCTCCCATTAGACCCCGCCAGCCGCCAAAAAGTTTCACAAAATATTTTTTTATAAAAAAAGAAAATCCAGCCGCGACCCTTCCCTGGCTGAATCTCCGGCAAAAAAGGGGCTGCCGCACGAAATGATCCGTGCGGCAGCTCCTTTTGCCCTCATGCTCTGATCCTGTTTTTCTTTTCACCAGTCTTCCCGCATGACGTATTTGTCTAATTGATGGGATGTCTCTAAGACGCTGTTCAGCAGGGACTTGGCATCCTCTGACTTCTCTGAATTTTTCACGCTCAGATCCGCCGCCTGTGACGCGGAAGCTGTCACTTCCTCCGTGGCAGCGGAGAGCTGCATGATATTTTCCACGATCTGGCGGTTTGCCTCAGAAAGCTCGCTTAACATCCGGTCGATCCCCCCGATATCCCCGATCAGTTCCCCCACGTTCTGATTCATCGCGTCAAAGCTCTCGGAAACCGTGGAAATCATTTTCTCCTGGGTACGGCTCGATTCTAAGGAGCGGTCCACCGCGGCGCCCACAGCCACTGCGTTTTCGGACAGCTCGGACAGGATCGCCGCGATATGCTCGGTCTCCTGCCTTGTCTTTTCCGCCAGCTGCCGGATCTCGTCCGCAACCACGGCAAAGCCGCGTCCCGCCTCGCCCGCCCTCGCGCTCTCGATGGAGGCGTTTAACGCCAGCAGGTTGGTCTGGGTGGAAATGGAAAAGATCGTATCCGCGATGCTCCTGACCGCGTGCGTGCGCTCCTGCAGCCGCCCCATCGCCTCCGCCACTTCGGAGTTTGTCTCACTGATGATGCCGGATTGTGTTTTCAGCTCATTCATCATCTGCGCGCTGCTGCTGTTCCTCTCGCTGGCGTCCTGCGCTACCTGCACCATCTTTTCGGAGCGCTCCAGAATCAATCCGATGGAATCTTGTATGCGCTGCGTCATGGTCGTCTGGGTCTGGATATTCTCTGCCGTATTCGAGGCGCTGCCGGAGATGTCTTTCATCGCGCCGTTTACCGAATCGGTGGAATCGTCCAGCTCCCTGACAATGTCCATGGCATTGCCCGTCTCTTTCTGGATCTGCCTTGCCACGCCGATGACATCCTTTAAGATCTGCCCGTTCGTCCTCTCCTTTTCCTCAAGGCTGCCGATGCTGTCCTGGTTAAACTGGAACGCCACCCTCGTGGTCATATAGATCAGGGTCAGCAGCAGGCAGACGACAAGCGTCGCCCCCGCCTGCTCTAAAACCGCATCGGGAGAATAGGAGTTCCTGAGGAAGATCCTGCCCGCCGTCACTATGATGTCCACCCCGCCCATGGCAGCCCCGGAGACGATTGAAAACAGTTTGTCATAAAACAGCATGCATCCCACAAAAGGAACGACTGCCAAAAGCCTTATGAAGATGACATCAAACGCGATGCGCAGTATCAGGGTTATGACCAGAAGCTCCGCCAGCGCGACATAGCGGATCTTCCTGTCACACGCATCGACCCGGTACATGATCTCAATGCTTGCCACCGTCAGGGCGATGACGGCGGAGAGTGTCAGGGAAAACGTGAGGGAAGCGCCTCCTCTCGCCCAGATGATCCCGACCATGCATAGCACGAAGATGTAATAGCAGACAAATCCGACCACCAAAAAATGATTGGCTCTTTTCTCCTGTTCTGCGGCGCTTGCGTAAAGAAATTTTTTCTCGTCCATGATTTTCTCCGTTTCCAAGCTGTATCCGACTCAGCTTTCCTGGAATTTGTTTTTCAGCTTCTCTTCTTTCCCGCGTCCCGCGGTCGAACGGCGCGGCCGCGGGGAAGTTTCAGATGCTTTCCTCTTTCTGTGCATTATATCACATTTCCCGGCTTTGGGAAAGCCTGTTCTTTGGCGCATTTCCGTCAGCGTTTCCGCGTGGGCGATTCCTGTATGATCTTTTTGCGCAGCATCCAAAGGCAGAGCAGATTCGGAACCGCCATAAAGGAATTGAACAGATCCGACAGTCCCCATACCAGATCCAAGGAGATCACGGCTCCCAGATAGACAAAGAGCATGTAGAGGACCTGATAGGCTTTTTTCCCCTCTTTTCCCCACAGATATTCGGCGGCGCATTCCCCGTAGACATTCCATCCGATGATGGTGGCAAAAGCGAACAATACCAGGGATAGGGACAGAATCTCTTCCCCGAACAAGGGCAGTTGTGCAAATGCCGCAAAGCAGATCCGCTCCATCTCTATATTTTCGTACGCCTCCGGGCGGGCAAGCATGCTGCTGACCAGGGCGACTCCTGTGATGGCGCACATGACGACCGTATCCCAGAAAGGCCCCGTCATGGAGATCAGCCCCTGTTCCACGGCAGACCTGGTCTTTGCCGTCGCCGCCGTTATGGGGATCGAGCCAAGGCCCGCCTCATTGGTGAAAAGCCCTCGGGAGATCCCCGTCCTCATGCCTGCCATAAAGGCGGATCCCGCAAGGCCTCCTCCCGCCGCCGGAAGCGTGAACGCGGAGCGGAAGATCAGCGCCACGGCCTCCCCCACCGCCGCGCGGTTCAGAAAAAGCACCCACAGGCAGCCGCCCAGATAGAAAAAGCTCATTGCCGGCACAAGCCAGGTGCATACCCTGGCAATCTGGCTGCTGCCGCCGATGATGACCATTCCCGCCAGGACGCCCGCTGCCATGCCGATGATATGCGGGGAAACCGCTATCTGCTCCCGCACCGCCACACTGATGGCGTGCGCCTGCACGCTGCTGCCGATCCCAAAGGACGCCGCTACTGTGAACAGCGAAAACGCTACGGCCATTCCCTTTTTGCCGAGGGCACGCTCCAGGACATACATCGGGCCTCCCCCGCAGCTCCCGTCTTCCTTTTGAAACCGGTATTTTGCCGAGAGGAAACATTCCCCATAGCAGGTGGCGATCCCGAGCACGCCTGTCACCCAGCACCAGAATACCGCGCCCGGCCCGCCGATGGCAATGGCAGTGGCGATCCCTACGATGTTCCCCGTTCCGATGGTAGCCGCCAGCGCTGTGGCCAGCGCCGGAAACCCCTGTTTTTCCCCGGTGATGCTCAGACGGATCCCCAGCGGCAGCTTCCGCTGGATAACCCCCAGGCGCAGGGTGAAGTAAAGATGTGTCCCCAGCAGCAGGGCCAACATGGGAAAGCTCCACAGATACTGCTGAAAGGTCAGGACAAACCGCTCAAATCCCTCCATAAAACTCCTACCGGCAAACGCATTGATATGATTCAATATACGGAGAAGGAAGCCGTTCCATGACAGGACTTTGCCTTTTGCCCAAAACATTGAAAAAAACGCTCCTGCGTGAGCCGTTTCTGTGCCATACTGTCTGTGGCACGGCGGCCGTTTTTTCTGACGGAGGGGGACTGCCATGCACAGAAAGGAGCCGGACTGCCACTTACGGAGCTATCGCAAGGCAGCTGGAAAAAAGGTCCGGGCGGCTTTCCTGAATGAACTGGAAGACCGTGCCGTAATAGGCAGCCGGATCCTTGTCCTGGGACTGGCCGTGTCCCGCCCCTGCTATCAGGAGGAGTTTTTTTTCGCAGCCTGCCGCCTCATAGAGTTCTTTGGACATTTCCGCCGATATCATCGCATCCGCTTCCCCGTGAATGAAAAGGATCGGCGTCACGCTCTTTTTGACGGCCTCAAGGGCGGAGGCATCTTTCAGGTCGTAGCCCCCGCGAAGCTTTAGCATCAGGCGCGCGGAATCCACGAAGGGAAAGGCAGGAAGCCCAAACCAGTCTCTGATTTTTTCTCCGAACATGGAGAGGGCGTCTGTGTAGGCGCAGTCTGAGATGATCGCCGCCACATGGGCGGAGAGGTTTTCCTCCCCTGCCATCATAAGCGCTGTGCTTGCCCCCATGGACTGGCCGTGGATCACAATCGCAGCCTCCGGATCCCGCTCTAGTATGTAATCCAGCCACAGGCCGGCATCCAAATGGTCGGTCCATCCCATTCCGATGAAGTCGCCTTCGCTCTCGCCATGGCAGCGGAGATCCGGCACTAGGACATGATATCCCCGCTCATGATACTGGCGGGCAAAGGGATGCATTTCCTCTTTCCACCCGGTATATCCGTGGAGGATCAATGCCCACTGGTGGGACTCTTCCGACGCGGGAAATTCTTCTGCCACAAGGCGGTAGCCGTCTTCCGTCACTCTCCCGAGCTTCCGGCATTCCGCCCCTTCCAGCCACCGCTTTGTCTCTTCCCTCGCCGCGCTGCGGTTTTCCTGTATCTCTGAGGTGGACACCTGCATGGCGTAGCTTTCCTCGGTAATCCGCTCAAAGGCCTCAAGCTTCCTCATAAAGGACGGCACAAGCGCCGCGCTCACGAGGAAATATACCACAACCCAGTACAGCGCGGCTGCGCCGGCGATCAGCGCGAGCGCTATGTGAATCATCTTTCGTTTCTTTCTCTCCATCTCTCCAAGGCTGATCGGTTCCAGCCGCTCCCATCTCTCTGACCTGTGCCATTTGGCGTCATCGTATCTTGCAGCAATACCTGTGCCGCGCATACGCGCATATGCTTTCGCGCGGCTCACCCATGCCATTCGGCGGTATCCTGCCTAACGGCATTATACCATATCCCATCCCGCAGCGGAGAAAAAAATCTATGGTAATTCCTGGCTGCCGCCCGATCCAGAGCCGATCGCTTGCCGCAAGGCTTCCAGAGAAGATGGAACAGGCGGCAGCCTGATGCCTTTCAGCGGAAGCCAAAGGCTTCGTACTCCTCTGGCGTGAAGCGGTGATAGGTGGCGCGGCCGCCCTCAAATTTAATGCAGTAGCGGTACGCGTCCGGCAGCGAATCTTCAAAGTAGAGCAGGTAATCGAACGCGCCGCCCTCCGTCTTTCCGCAAAAAACATGGCGGGAATATCTGCGGAAGACACGCAAAATCTCTTCGATGCTTACCCCGCGCTGGCTTATCTTTTCAATGAAATCCGGTAAAAATCCCGTGTCTGCAGCCGTCTTGTGGACATATTCCACGCCCTCTTGCGGGATGCGGATGCAAAACCGCCCCTCTTTTTGCGTGACATGGAGCTTTCCCAGCGTGTCCTCCGCATAAATGCCGAACTGCCGCAGGGCCTCCATCATCTCCTCTTCCCCCAGATCCGCGTCCAGCAGGCGGTTTAGGGATTCCAGCGGGTAGTAGCATCCGATGGATTCTTTTGCATATCCCAGCTTTATCTGAGATTCCGTCACCATATCTATCAGGTTCTGTTTTAACGCTTCCAGATTTAAGTTTTGCTCCATTTGATCGATGCCTCCATTCCAGCGGGCAATGCATTGCGCCGCATTTGAAGTTTACCACTGTTTTCCTGTCTGCACAAGTTCTGAATGAGGGCACCTGATCGCCATCGCTGCTATCGACAGATTGATCCCCGCAGCCGGATATGTATTTCTGATGAACAAACAGATCCACATGCACAGACATAATTATGCTCCCTTCCTGATGGACAGCTTTTCCTTTCACTGCCTCTCACAAAGGGAGCATATCAAACAGTCTTTTTGTCCGTCTTACGGAAAGACTCCGCCTGATCGTAATTTTTCTTGAATTTACAGGCTGAATTGAAAATCCTACTTATTGGCGATCGCTGCCTGCGCTGCCGCCAATCTTGCGATCGGTACGCGGAACGGTGAGCAGGATACATAATCCAGACCGATCTTATGGCAGAACTCTACGGAAGAAGGATCTCCGCCGTGCTCTCCGCAGATGCCAACATGAAGGTTCGGATTTACCGGTTTTCCGAGTTTGATCGCCATCTCCATTAATTTACCGACGCCGGTCTGGTCTAATTTTGCAAACGGGTCATTCTCGAAAATCTTGGTGTCATAGTAAGCGTTTAAGAACTTACCGGCGTCGTCACGTGAGAAGCCAAAGGTCATCTGCGTCAAGTCGTTGGTACCGAAGCAGAAGAAATCAGCCTCTGTTGCGATCTCATCCGCCGTCAGAGCCGCTCTTGGGATCTCAATCATGGTACCTACCTCGTAGCTGAGGTTCACGCCCGCTGCCGCGATTTCAGCATCAGCCGTCTCTACTACTACTTTCTTCACATATTTTAACTCTTTTACTTCACAAACCAGCGGAATCATGATTTCCGGTTTTACTGTCCATTCGGAATGTTTCTTCTGGACATTGATGGCCGCACGGATGACAGCTCTTGTCTGCATTTTCGCGATTTCGGGATAAGTCACCGCAAGACGGCATCCTCTGTGTCCCATCATCGGGTTGAACTCATGAAGTCCCGCGATGATCGCCTTGATCGTTTCTACGGGTTTGCCCTGAGCCTTTGCAAGCTTCTCAATATCCGCTTCCTCCGTGGGAACAAACTCATGGAGAGGCGGATCTAAGAAACGGATCGTAACCGGATGTCCCTCTAAAGCTTCATATAATGCCTCGAAGTCTCCCTGCTGATACGGCAGGATCTTATCTAAAGCCGCTTCTCTCTCCTCAACCGTGTCGGAACAGATCATCTCACGGAACGCCGCGATCCTGTCCTCCTCAAAGAACATATGCTCGGTACGGCAAAGACCGATGCCTTCCGCGCCAAGCTCGCGGGCTTTTCTCGCATCCTGCGGAGTATCCGCATTGGTGCGGACTTTTAAGGTTCTGTATTTATCCGCCCATGCCATAACCGTACCAAATTCTCCCGCGATGGTCGCGTCTACCGTTGCGATCTGACCGTCGTAAATGTTACCGGTAGTACCGTCAATAGAGATGTAATCTCCCTCATGGTACTCTTTGCCTGCCAGCGTAAATTTCTTATTCTCTTCATCCATTACGATATCGCCGCACCCGGATACACAGCAGGTACCCATGCCGCGGGCAACCACTGCCGCATGGGAGGTCATACCGCCGCGGACGGTCAGGATACCCTGGGAAGCTTTCATACCGGTGATATCTTCCGGTGAAGTCTCAAGACGGACTAAGACTACCTTCTCGCCTCTCTCCGCCCATGTCACAGCATCTTCCGCGGAGAATACAGCCTTACCGCAGGCAGCGCCCGGAGAAGCTCCAAGACCCTTTCCGATCGGTGTGGCAGCCTTTAGCGCGGCCGCGTCAAACTGCGGATGCAATAAAGTGTCTAAGTTACGGGGATCGATCATGGCAACTGCCTCTTCCTCCGTTCTCATGCCTTCTTCCACTAAGTCACAGGCAATCTTTAACGCAGCCTGGGCAGTCCTCTTGCCGTTTCTGGTCTGAAGCATGTACAATTTACCATGCTCAACCGTAAACTCCATATCCTGCATATCCCTGTAATGATTTTCCAGCGTTTTGCAGACCTCTTTAAACTGTTCAAAAGCCTCCGGGAACTTGTCCGCCATCTCTGTAATCTTCATCGGTGTGCGGACGCCCGCAACTACGTCCTCGCCCTGCGCATTGGTGAGAAACTCTCCGAAAAGCCCTTTCTGTCCTGTCGCCGGGTCACGGGTAAACGCAACGCCGGTACCGCAGTCCTCACCCATGTTGCCGAACGCCATGCTCTGTACGTTGACTGCCGTACCCCAGGAATACGGGATATCGTTGTCGCGGCGGTACACATTCGCACGCGGGTTGTCCCAGGAACGGAATACAGCCTTGATCGCTCCCATTAACTGCTCCTTCGGATCGCTCGGGAAATCAGAACCGATTTTTTCTTTATATTCAGCTTTAAACTGGTTCGCGAGTTCTTTGAGATCGTCCGCGCTCAACTCGACGTCCTGTTTTACGCCTTTCTTTTCTTTCATGGCATCGATGAGCTGCTCGAAATATTTTTTGCCGACTTCCATAACCACGTCGGAATACATCTGGATAAATCTTCTGTAGCAGTCCCATGCCCAACGGGGATTCCCGGATTTCTCCGCGATGACGTTTACCACGTCCTCATTTAATCCAAGGTTTAAGATGGTGTCCATCATGCCCGGCATAGATGCTCTCGCGCCGGAACGGACAGATACAAGGAGCGGATTTTCTTTGTCACCGAATTTCTTTCCGGTGATCTCTTCCATTTTTTCGATGTACTCATTGATCTGCCCCTGGATCTCATCGTTGATCTCACGTCCATCCTCATAGTACTGTGTACATGCCTCTGTTGTGATCGTAAAACCCTGTGGTACAGGAAGGCCGATGTGTGTCATTTCCGCCAGGTTTGCACCCTTACCGCCCAGAAGCTCACGCATGTTCGCATTGCCTTCTGTAAACAAATAAACCCATTTGTTTGCCATTTTGATAATTCCTCCTAATTTTTTATGCTCTATAATTACAGTCAGCTCTCACAGCGGCTGCCGCAACTATGGGAATTGTGTGCTTGTCCCAAAAGCGCACATACCTATTTTACCATAATTTTGCATATTGGCAACAATTATTTGGTCATTTTTCTTATTTTTTTGTAAGTATTCCACAATTTGAAATTATGTTCCATAATATGAAACCAGCTTGTCCGATCACGCATCCAGTGGGGGAAAATCTCCCTGGCGGCATGGCTTCCGCTCCCGGGAAATCCCTACCAGAGGAATTTCTCCGCGAAATAAGCATCCAAGTCCTCTATGTCCACGCGCTCCTGCTCCATGGTATCGCGGTCGCGCACCGTCACTGCCCCGTCTGCCTCCGATTCAAAATCATAAGTGACACAGAACGGCGTACCGATCTCATCCTGCCTTCTGTACCGCTTTCCAATGTTGCCCCTGTCGTCAAACTCACAGTTGTATGTTTTAGAAAGCTGTGCAAACACTTTCTGCGCGCCCTCCGCCAGCTTCTTGGAAAGAGGAAGCACGCCGATCTTTACCGGGGCAAGCGCCGGATGGAAATGCAGCACGGTCCGCATATCCGGCTTCTCTTCCGTCCCGATGTTCTCCTCATCATAGGCCGCGCAGAGAAATGCAAGCACCACGCGGTCCGCTCCTAAGGACGGTTCGATCACATAAGGTACATACCGCTCGTTTTTCTCATCATCAAAATAGGTCAGATCCTGTCCCGAAGTGTTCTGATGCTGGGTCAGATCGTAATCGGTCCTGTCGGCGATTCCCCACAGTTCTCCCCAGCCAAAGGGGAATAAAAATTCAATGTCCGTGGTTCCCTTGCTGTAAAAACAGAGCTCCTCCGGGGAATGGTCACGGAGACGCATCTCCTCTTCTTTGATTCCTAAAGTCAAAAGCCAGTCACGGCAGAAGCCTCTCCAATACTGGAACCACTCCAGATCTGTTCCCGGTTCGCAGAAAAACTCCAGCTCCATCTGCTCAAATTCTCTGGTGCGGAATGTGAAGTTGCCCGGCGTGATCTCATTGCGGAAAGATTTTCCGATCTGTCCGATGCCGAACGGAATCTTCTTGCGGGAAGTCCTCTGTACATTTTTAAAGTTGACAAAAATACCCTGTGCCGTCTCCGGCCTTAAATAAACCGTATTTTTCGCATCCTCTGTCACGCCCTGAAAGGTCTTAAACATCAGATTGAACTGACGGATATCAGTAAAATTATGTTTGCCGCAGGTGGGGCAGGGAATCTGATGCTCCTCCACAAAATGTTTCATCTCTTCCTGTGACCATCCATCCACAGTGCTTTCCAAGGTAAGCTGATGCTCCTCCGCAAAATCCTCGATCAATTTATCCGCCCGAAAACGCTCATGGCACTCCTTACAGTCCATCAGCGGATCAGCAAATCCTCCCAGATGTCCGGATGCCACCCATGTCTGGGGATTCATTAAAATCGCGCAGTCCACGCCTACATTGCAGGGATGTTCCTGGATGAATTTCTGCCACCAGGCGCGTTTCACGTTATTTTTCAGCTCCACCCCGAGATTTCCGTAATCCCAGGTATTCGCGAGGCCCCCGTAAATCTCAGACCCCGGATATACAAATCCTCTTGTTTTTGCCAGCGCTACGATTTTTTCCATAGATTTTTCCATAACAACTTCCTCGCCTTCCTATATTCTTGACCGACGTCCCGCTCCTGACATTTATTTATAAATGATGTAGGCATAGGCCTCGGGCTCATCCGGATCGCCGGCATATGCTGTGTATGGCGCATCCTCCTGCTCCGTCCCTGCCGGGGAGAGCGCCTCCGTACCCGGTTCCTCCTCCTGGCTGCCGCTATCTCCCGCCCGTATGGAGACGCTGTTATTTCCTGTCACCTCTACATTCGGCGCCGAAACATAGCGGATCTCTCCTTCCACCTGCACATCCGTGCTGGCCTTGATCACCACTGCCTTTAAATCGCCTGACTCGTAAATATCCTTCACGCTGGCGCTTCCCGTAATCTTTCCGTCCTCCACGCTGGCAAAATCCGTCTTGAAATCATAGCCGGCGGCCAGCGCTTTTACGATCTTCCCCTGGTAAAACTCTATGCCGTTAAGCGCGGCATAATCACTGGCAGTCTTATATTTCATCGTGAGCTTTGCCTGCTGCCCTTCCACCGTCAGATCCTTTAAGGAGACCGTTCCCTTTCCATGCTCTTTTGTGTAATCTGAGATCACTTCCTCAATGTCGTCTTTCAGCTCCTCCTCGTTATAGTAACCCTTGTTCAGAGTCTCCACATCAATGGATGTCACGCCGCCTTTTTTATCCACATATACCAAGCTGGTATCGGAGGCCACTTTCGTGCCGCATCCGGCTGACATGCCTGCCGCTAGCAGCGTGCAGAGACTCACGCAGATCCATCTCTTCATTCCTATCTTTCCACCCCTCGCCTTTTCCGTTAATCTTTGATATTATACTATCTTCCCCTCTTGATTTCAACTGTTAAAATGCCCTCCGGATCCCAAATGGGGGACTTCCTCTAAAATCTTAAGCGATTTAAAAGAGTGTCCGACATAGCGCTTCCGGTAGCTTTTCAGCACATCGGCCAGCTGCTGCAGCACACGCTCGCTGACGGAAAAAGTATACAGCTTTTCCACCTTGCTTGAAATGATGAACTGCATGGCATAAAGAGCGGAATCGTCCAGCAAAAACGCATCTCCCCCCTGTTTTTCCAGAATCCCCCTCCCGCAGGAAGCGCAGCAGGTTCCCCCTCTTTCCGTGAAGAAGTAATGCAGGTCCTCTTTTTGCCCGCAGGCCAGGCAGGAAAATACGTTCGGCCCCTCCCCCTCTATGCTGAGGGCCTTTAGCTCAAAGACACACCGCACCAGGCGGTTGTCAAAGGCGCTGCTGCCCAGCGCCCGGAGCGACTGATACAATAATTTCAGCATCTCGCGCCCGTCATTGTTCTCCTGGCAATAGTATTCCGCAAATTCCAAAAAATAAAATCCGTAATATGTAGCATCTAAATCTGCCGTCAGATCCCTGAAATAATTCCAGATGGAAACCCTTGCCAGGTTATACGCGCTCCTTCCCTCAAAAAGCTCAAACTCCCCAAAAGAAAAAGGATTCGCTGCAGCTAAAAACGGGCTGCCGGGACGCTTCGCCCCCCTGGCGAATGCTGTGATCTTTCCTCTTTCCTTTGTGAGCAGCGTTATTCTCTTGTCATAATCGCCAATAGGCATCACGTTTAAGACCATTCCGGTCACTACAATCTTTTGTCCCATCCCGCTCATTTCCCAATTCCATGCCGGCCCCGTCCCGTCTTAACCTGCTTTCCGCTTCTATTTCCTTAAATCTGAGGTAATCCATCACGCTTCCTGTCGCTTCAAATTTCTTCCAGGCTTCCTCCATCGGCGTCTCCTCCTGTTTTCCAGCAGCCCCGCATCCAATGCAAGGCCCTGGCATGACCAATCACGTTTCTTCGTACTTTTACCGGAACATATGGATAGGATTTCCGACGGCGCCGTTCTCTATACCAGCTAAAAATTGGAAGCTTTTATTTCACTTTCATTTAAAGCCTATCGTTCTGCTGGTAGCCGAAATTCTTTATCATGGAATCGCTGTCGCGCCAGTCCTTTTTGACTTTCACCCAAAGCTTTAAATTCACTTTGGAATCCAATAAGAGTTCTATCTCATAGCGGGCATTGGAACCGATTTTCTTTAACATCGCCCCTCCTTTTCCGATGATGATCCCCTTGTGGGAATCTTTCTCACAGATGATCGTGGCATCAATGTCAACCAGCTTCCGGTCCTTCCGCTCTTTCATTCGGTCAACGCAGACGGCGATGCCATGGGGGATCTCATCATCCAGGGCATGAAGGGCCTTTTCCCTGATGATCTCCGCCACGATGGCGCGCTCCGGCTGATCCGTAACCGTATCCTCGTCATAAAAGAGGGGGCCGCGGGGCAGGTACTGAAAGATCAGCTCCAGCAGCGTATCCATATTCTCCCCCCGCAGAGCGGAGACTGGCACGATTTCAGCAAACTCGTAAACCTTGCGGTAGGTATCGATGTATTCTAAGATCTTATCGCGGCTGACCGTATCCACCTTATTGATGACAAGGATGACAGGCGTCTTTGTCTTCCCGAGGCACTGGATGATATGCCGCTCCCCCGCGCCGATGAAATTTGACGGCTCTACTAGCCACAGGATCACGTCCGCCTCCTCTAAGGTATGTTCCGCCGCATTCACCATGTATTCTCCCAGCTTGTTTTTTGCCTGATGGATGCCGGGAGTGTCCAAAAAGACGATCTGCCCCCGCTCCTTGTCTGTGTAAACGGTCTGGATACGGTTCCTGGTGGTCTGAGGCTTTTTGGAAGTGATGGCAATCTTCTGGCCGATCAGATAATTCATCAATGTTGATTTTCCTACGTTGGGACGCCCGATAATGGCGGCAAATCCTGATTTAAAGTTATCGCTCATGCATACTCCATTTCTGATTTTTAATCTGATTCCTGTTTCTGATTTTCAATCTGATTTCTAATACAGGTTTTTCAGTTCTGCAAACATCTGCTTCTGATTCTCCAGCGCCTCCTCGTTTCCTATGACGCAGAGATTGTTTTCCTTTAGGACGGAGGCGATCATTGCTTTCAATCCCCTGATGTCCTGCTCGGTAGCGTTTAATATCTCATCGCGCTCCCTCTGGACGTCCTCCATCGTCACGCCGCACAGCAGCGCATTCATGGAGCGCACTCCCTTAGCGCAGGGATTCATCGGCGCATCGATATCGCTGATGGTTCCGATGATATATTTGGTCATGTCCCGCTCATCTGCCTGGAAGTGTTCCAGGTAGTCTGGAATATGCTCATAGACCTCATTGGTCTTTTCCAGGTTAGGGTCACGGTAAGAGACAAAATAGGTGTCCCCGTTCCTCATATAAGAGTTCATGCACCCGTAGGCGCCGCCCTTGACGCGGATGTTGATCCAGAGATAATCATAGCCCATGATCACTTTCAGGATCCGCAGCGCCCCGTGATAAGAATATCCGTGGCGGGCAAAATTGCCCGCCCTTGCCACATACTGCACCTGGGAGGCATCCATGAATCCCTCGTTTTTCTTTTCCAGGGAAAGCTCCGGCAGACGGCGCTCCCCGCCCTCTCTGGAGGGATAGAGCACTTCTTTGACGCGCTCGAGCGCCTGCTCAACCGCCGGATAATCTTTGTCCTCGCACACAACGCTCACAGTCATGCGCTCGAGGGTAAAGATCCGCTGGATCAATGCTTCTAATTTTGCGATCAGGGCCTCTTTCTTTTCCTCAAAGTTCTCCTCGATATCCGCTATGAGCTGATAGAATAAGATGCCGGAAGACACCTCGGAATAATACGCCTGCCTGGAAAAGTACGACATGGCGCGCAGGGAGGCCGCCGAATGGCCGGAACTGCTCAAAGCCGCCTGCAGCCTGGATTTTAGCTGTCCCAAGATCTCGCGGAGGCGCTTTTCGTCAAAAATCCTGGAATCCTTGATGATCTCCCCCGCCAGCCGAATCGCTTCCGGCAGCTCGCCCAGCAGAACCTTAGACTTCAGCTCAAACATGACCTGCATATCCTGCTCGTTTTTTTCATGGGCGTAGACGCCAAAGCTGCTGCCGATGCCGCCTGTATGGAGATTGATCTCATTGGTCAGCTCCGCATAGCCGTAATTTTTTGTGTCCACGAAACCGAGCACGGATTTCAGCAATCCCACATAAGGCAGATCCTCCACCGCGAAATCCCTGATGTCGAACAGGAAGCGGAGGTAGACAATGCCGTTGGAAAAGATGCTGTGATGGACGATCTTAACGCCGCCCCTCTCTTTCCTCTCATTGTAGAAAGGCGCTGCCTCCCGCTTGATGTCTCCGCGCTCCAGCATCGGGATTTTTTCCAGCTCCTCCTTGGGGGAAGGCTCTTGCTGGTACTCCTTCAAATGCCTGGTGTCCGCAATGAGCTTTTGTATCTCCTCTTTAGACAGGCTGGCTTTATAAGCCGAAAGCTTCGCTGCCAGCTCTTCCTCCTTTTTCGCGTTCAGCCCTTTTTCCGGCTCTACGACCACCACGGAAGCATGGGTGTTTTCCAGCAGATAGGCGGAGACGAGCTGCTCAAAATAATCCGTGTTCACCTTTTCCCTTAACAGGCGGTAGGTTTCTATCTGCTCCAGATAAAGGAACGGCTGGCTGTCATCATAAATCCAGCTGTCCAGACACAAAAGGCCATAGAGCAGCCCCTTGGGAAACTGCCCGAAATCCGCCTCCCGGTAGCGAAATTCCGAGCCGCTGATCCCTGCTGCCAATGCTTTTTTATCGATTCCCCGCGCCGCCTGCTGCAGGACTTCCCTGATGACGGATAAAAACTGCTCTTTCTGGGAGGCATCCGCGTTTTTTGCGATGATGGAAAATACGGGCTGCATCGTTCCGCTGTCATAGCCTCCGCTGATGTCCTTTCCGATTCCCGCGTCCAGCAGGGCTTTTTTCAACGGCGCCCCCGAGGCGCTCAGCAGGGCGTAATCCAGCACGTCAAAGGCCAGGCTAAGCTGCTTGTCCAGGTTCGTGCCGATGACGAGATTGTAGGACAGATAGGTATTCGCCTCCTCGCTCTCCGCAGAAGAGATGGGATATTTTTTACAGATCTCGACAGGTTTCTCAAAAGGCTTTTGCATACGGATGGCCGAATCGATCTCCATTTCCTCATAATGGGACAGATATTCCTCATCCATCCAGCGCAGCTTTTCCGCCGCGTCCATATCGCCATAAAGATAGATATACGCATTGCAAGGATGGTAATATCTCCTGTGGAAATCCAGGTAATCTCCATACGTCAGGTTCGGGATCTGCTCCGGATCCCCGCCGGATTCGTTGCTGTAGGAAGTGTCCGGAAACAGGGAATTGAGTATCTGGCGCTGCAGCACATCATCTGGTGAGGAAAACGCCCCCTTCATCTCATTGTAGACCACTCCGTTGATGGTGAGAGGCGAATCCGCGTCCTCTAACTCGTAATGCCAACCCTCCTGCTTGAAAATCTCCTCATACTTATAGATATTAGGGTGGAATACGGCATCCATATAGACGCTCATCAGATTCTGAAAATCCTTATCGTTGCAGCTTGCCACGGGATAGATGGTCTTCTCCGGATACGTCATGGCATTTAAAAACGTGTTCAGAGAACCCTTGACCAGCTCCACGAACGGGTCTTTTACCGGATACTTTTCCGAGCCGCAGAGCACCGTATGCTCAATGATATGCGGCACGCCGGTAGAATCCTCCGGCGGCGTCCTGAATCCCACATAAAACACTTTATTGTCATCCTCGTTGGCAATGACCGCGATCCTTGCGCCGCTCTTTTTGTGGCGCAGCAGGCAGCCCTGTGACTTGATATCCTCCAACGGACGCTGTTCTAGCACCTCATAGGCGCTTAATTCTGTCAGCTTCATATTTCCCTCGTTTCTGCGCCGCTTTTTACAAATCGTGCAGCGTTTGCGTCGCAGCGCAGACGCAAACCTGCGAGCGGAAGATGGGATCTGTCCCTCTTTCGCTCTTCCCCTCCATTCTCCTGTACGCGGTCTGCGTTCGCAGACGTTTCTAAAGACAGATATCACTCGCTGAAAATGTCGTAAAAAAGAGGATGTATCTCACATCCTCTTTCGGCTATTATCTATCAGCTGTATTGTTTTATGCAATGCCGATGCGGTTGACATTTGCCGCCTGCGGCCCTTTGCTGCCCTCCGCCACTTCAAATTCCACTCTCTCTCCGTCTTTCAGCTCCTTAAACCCGTCCATGTTCAGCGCGGAGAAGTGGACAAACACATCATTTCCCTCCTGATCTGAAATGAACCCATAACCCTTTTTTGCATTAAACCATTTTACAATCCCCTGTTGCATAACCTAAAAACCTCCTACATACATATAAACTCTTGTTGTGCGCGCTGTTTCCAGCCTGTTTCTTTTGTCGGGTTTAATGTTAACATATCTCCCATATTTTGTCAACAATTTTAAGAAATTTCCCCCTCAGGGCTGTATTTTTCCGATTCTTCCGCCTGTGTCACTGCCTGATCTGGACGTCCATATGCGGATAGGGGATGGAGATCCCCTGCTCTTCCAGGGTGTATTTGACGTTTTCTGTCAGGCGCCATTTCGCTGTCCAGTAATCTTCCGCCGCCACCCAGACGCGTATGCCTATGTTTACCGCAAAATCCCCCAGGCTGTCCACAAAAACCTCCGCCGCTTCCCCCGGGAGCTTCGCGGCATCGTTATCCGCCAGCCGCAGCAGCGCCTCTTTTGCCTGCCGGATATCTGCGTCATAGGAGATCCCCACCGTGATGTCCACCCGGCGCTTCTCCAGATTCGAGGCGTTTGTAATGCTGCAGCTTGAAAGCGCGCCGTTTGGCACTACGATGGTTTTGTTGTCTCCCGTCAGCAGCTTGGTATAGAAGATGGAGATTTCTGACACGACCCCTTCATTTTTTTCCCCATGCTCCACGATATAATCTCCCACACGGAACGGTTTGAGCAACAGGATCAAGACGCCGCCCGCAAAGTTAGAGAGGCTTCCCTGCAGGGCAAGCCCGACAGCTACGCCCGCAGATCCAAGCACCGCCACGGCGGAGGTTGTCGCAATCCCGAACAGTCCCATGATAAGGAAGACCAGGAACACATAGAGCGAGTATTTGATCAGCGGGAGCAGGAACTGCTTCACGCCCTCGTCCGCATTTTTTTTATCCATGGCGCGGGAGACCATCCTTAATATCAGGCGGATGATCCTTCCGCCGATGATGTAGACCACAAGGGCTGCCACTATCTGCAGCGCAAAATTCAGCAGCCCCGGCACCAGTCCCTCTAGCCAGGACCGGATTATCCCCGGATTCTGCGCCACTTCCTGCAGGCCCGCCTGAGCCTCGCTGAATGCCTCCATCGCTTCCGTGGTGTCCGGAAACGGCTCTGCCGCCGCAGAAAGCAGCATTCCCATGCTCCGCAATGAATTTCCCATTTTTTCCCTCATTTCCGCACTGCTTTTTTACGAATCGTGCAATGTTTGCGGCGCAGCGCAGACACAAACTTGCGGGGGAAGGATCGGATCCAGCCCCTTTCTCCTTTCAGGAGAGCGCATGAATGAACAGGCCGCTGCGCAGCTTCGGCTCAAACCAGGTTGATTTTGGCGGCATCAGCAGTCCCGCATCCGCCACATCGAACAGTTCCCCGATGGAGGTCGGGTACATCGCAAATGCCACGGCACAGTCCGTCTCACAGCGGCGGACCAGCTCCTCCATGCCGCGGATGCCTCCCACAAAATCGATCCGGTCATCGGTTTTAGGGTTTTCAATCCCAAGCACCGGGCGCAGCAGCAATTCCTGCAGCAGGGATACATCGAGGCTTTTCACCGGATCTCCCGCCGCTTTTGCGCGGTCCGCTTCCCTGATCCTGCATAAATACCAGTGTTTTTCCAGGTACATGGAAAAGCTGCCCTTTTCCTGCGGCCGCTTCTCTCCCTGCTCCGCGATCTCTGTCACGTCAAACCGCTTTTGCACTTCCTTGAGAAACTCCTGGGCGGACGCTCCGTTTAAATCCTTCACCACTCTGTTATAATCCATGATCATCAGCTGGTCGTCCGGGAATAAGACAGAGAGAAAATAATGAAACTCCTCGCTGCCGTCATAATCCGGATGCTCTCCGCGGCGCTTTAACCCCACCTTCACCGCAGAGGCTGCACGGTGATGGCCGTCAGCAATATAGATTGCCTTCATGTCCGCAAAGGCTTTGCGCACCGTCTCTATCATCTCTTCGTCGTCTATCACAAACACCCGATGCCTTATGCCGTCCTCTGAGGTGAAATCATACTCCGGTTTTCTTTTCTTCACCTGATCCACCACTTCATTGATCGTCACACTGGAACGGTAAGCAAGAAAGATCGGGCCTGTCTGGGCATCGCAGCAATCCACATGCCGGATCCGATCCAATTCCTTTTCTTCTCTGGTATTCTCATGTTTTTTGATCACGCCGTTCAGATAGTCGTCTATGGAGGCGCAGGCGGCGATCCCGGTCTGTGTCCTCCCGTTCATGGTAAGCTCATAAATATAATAACAATTTTTTTCATCTTCGATGAAGGTACCATCCTCCACCATCCCCCACAGCAGGTCATGAGCCCTCTGGTATACCGCATCGTCATACATATCTACCGAGAGGGGAAATCCCGTCTCCGCCCGGTCGATCTTTAAAAAAGATTCCGGATGCCTCTCCACTTCTTCCGCTGCTTCTTTTCGATTGTAAACATCATAAGGGAGGGCGGCAATCTCCGCCGCCTTCCCCCGGACTGGCCGGATGGCTCTAAATGGTCTGATATCTGCCATTTCCATCTCCATTCTGAGAACGTGTTCTCTCCAAAAACCGCAGGGGGACAGGGCCGCCAAAGCAGCCGCGCGCAGCTCCCTCCTGCCGGATCAGGGCTTATCTGTGACGCTCCCGGCGCAGATAGGCTGAGAAACCGGTTACTGTATCCTGCGCGCGTTTAATACGCCCTTGGTCTGTTTTAATTTCTCAATCACTTCCTCTGTCACGGCACTGTCCACATCAAACAGGGCATAAGCGTAATCACCTCTGGATTTATTCGCCATTTCGTCAATGTTCATGCCGGCATCTCCCAGAAGCTTTGTGTAAAGGCTCAGCATCCCCTTTTCATTGCGGTGGAGAATGCTGATCCTTCCCGCAGTGGTGCACGCGCCCATGTTGCAGTCCGGGAAATTGACCGAATGAATGATGTTCCCGTTTTCCAGGTAATCGCGGAGCTCGCGCACCGCCATAATGGCGCAGTTATCCTCGGACTCCGCTGTGGAAGCTCCCAGGTGCGGGGTCACGATGCAGCCCTTTGCGCCGACCGTTACAGGATTCGGGAAATCGGATACATAGCGGAACACTTTTCCCGCTGCCAGCGCGTCTACCATAGCCTCCTCGTCCACCAGCAGATCTCTCGCGAAATTTAAGACTATCGCGGTAGGCTTCAGTAATCGGATGGCATCCGTGCCGATCATCTTCCTTGTGGAATCTAACAGCGGCACATGGAGCGTGATATAATCGCACTCGCGATAGATATCCTCCACGTTGCTGATATGTTTGACGCTTCTTGATAAATTCCATGCCGCGGAGACAGAGATATAGGGGTCATAACCATATACCTCCATACCCATATGAACCGCCGCGTTCGCGACTAGCACGCCGATCGCTCCCAGACCGATCACTCCTAATTTCTTTCCGGCGATCTCCGTTCCGGCAAAATTCTTCTTTTGCTTTTCGGCTGTCTTTGCAATGTTTTCATCATTCTGGTTTTCTAAACACCAGCGGATCCCCCCTACGATATCACGGGAAGCATACAGCATTCCGGCAAAAACCAGCTCCTTGACGCCGTTGGCGTTTGCCCCCGGCGTATTGAATACCACGATTCCTTTTTCCGCGCATTTATCCAAGGGAATATTATTGACGCCCGCTCCCGCCCTGGCAACGGCTAACAGCCGCTCCGGCAGTTCCATCTCATGCATGGCCGCGCTCCTCACCAGAACGGCGTCGGCCGCTTTTATATCTTCTACTTTTTTATAATCCTCCGAAAATAAATCCAGGCCAATGGAGGCGATGGGATTTAAACAGTGGTACTGATACATGACGCGTTCTCCTCCTCAAACTTTTTCATAAACTCAACCAGCTTTTCTACGCCCTCTCTTGGCATCGCATTATAAATAGAGGCTCTCATACCGCCAACACTGCGGTGGCCCTTTAAATTTACAAAGCCTGCCGCCGTGGCCTCTTTGATAAACTTTGCATCTAATGCATCCTTTCCGGTGATAAACGGCACATTCATCAGAGAACGATCCTTCGGGACAACCGTTCCTTGGAACAGTGTGCTCTGGTCTAAGAAATCATAAAGGATTTTTGCTTTCTCCTCATTGCGCTCTTTCATCACAGACAGACCGCCCAAGTTCTTTAACCATTTGAACACCTTTCCGCAGATGTAAATGCCGTAGGCGGGCGGCGTATTGTATAAGGATTCATTGTCCGCATGGATTTTGTACTTTAACATGGTAGGCGTGCCCGGCAAAGTGTCCTCTGTGATTAGGTCTTCACGGATAATCACGATCACCACGCCGGCAGGGCCGATGTTTTTCTGCACGCCGCCGAAGATCACGCCGTATTTTGTCACGTCCACCGGCTCAGATAAGAAACAGGAGGAAACGTCCGCCACTAAAGTGTGTCCCTTGGTATTTGGAAGTTCTTTATATTTTGTTCCGTAGATCGTGTTGTTTTCACAGATGTACACATAATCCGCATCCTCCGGTATATCTAAATCGGAACAATCCGGTATGTAGGAAAAGGTTTTGTCCTCAGAAGAAGCTAATTTGACTGCCTCCCCGTAGATGGAGGCTTCCTGATACGCTTTCTTTGCCCACTGTCCGGTAACAATGTAGCCTGCTTTTTTATGCTTCATCAGATTCATGGGTATCATGGCAAACTGCTGAGAAGCGCCGCCCTGTAAAAACAGCACTTTATAATTGTCAGGAATATTCATCAGATCCCTCAGGTCCTGCTCCGCTTCCTTTATGATGGTGTCATAGACTTTCGAGCGGTGGCTCATTTCCATCACAGACATGCCGCTTCCCCTATAGTCTAACATCTCCTCGGCAGCCTCTTTTAGCACCTCCTCCGGCAATACTGCCGGTCCCGCAGAAAAATTGTACACTCTGCTCATTTTTTCCTCCATTCCGCCGTTGTAAACAGCTCTAAATTACTTTTTCTCTAAATCCTCTTCCGTGAAGGCCGTGCTGATCGCGGCTCCCGGAGCGACCATCGGCCATACTTTGTCGTCACAGTCAATGATACAGTCAATCAGCGCCGGCATGTCTGCCTCTAAAGCCGACTGCAAAGCCTTTTGAAATTCTTCTTTTGTTGTCACGCGGTAACCTGTGGCTCCCATGGCCTCCGCCAGCTTCACAAAATCCACGCCGTCGTCTAACACGGTAGCGGAATATCTTTTTTGGTAGAATAACTCCTGCCACTGCCGGACCATTCCAAGCACATGATTGTTTACCACAATCTCTATCAATGGGAGCTTTTCTCTGACTGCCGTTGCAATCTCATTCATGTTCATGCGGAAGCAGCCGTCGCCCGCGATGTTGATGACCTGTTTCCCCATGTTCGCGATCTGCGCGCCGATGGCGGCTCCAAGACCGTATCCCATGGTTCCAAGACCTCCAGACGTCAGATGCGTTCTCGGTTTCGCATATTGATAATACTGGGCTGCCCACATCTGGTGCTGTCCCACCTCTGTGACGATGATCGCCTCCCCCTTGGTAGCGCGGTACACTTCCTCTACCAGATAAGGGCCGCTCAACCCTTCTTTCGGATAGGTCAGCGGATACTTTTCTTTCAATTCCATCATATGGCGGTTCCATGCCTCGTGCTTTTGCGGCTGCAGCTTTTCGTTGAGTTTCTTTAAAATCTCTCTCAGATCGCCGATGACACAGGCATCTACCTGTATATTTTTGTTAATCTCTGCCGGATCCACATCAAACTGAAGAATCTTTGCGTTGAAGGCGAATTTCTTTGCATTTCCCAGAACCCTGTCAGAAAAACGGACCCCCGCCGCGATCAGCAGATCGCATTCACTGATGCCTAAGTTGGAGCTTTTCGTGCCGTGCATACCAAGCATTCCCGTATAGCGCTGCTTTGTGCCGTCGTATGCTCCCTTTCCCATGAGTGTGTCACAGACCGGGGCGTCCACTTTTTCCACAAAGGTTTCCAATTCCCCGGAAGCCCCGGCGATGATAGCTCCGCCTCCCACAAAAATGTAAGGCTTCTCCGCTTTTGTGATCAGAGAGAGAGCCGTCTCAAGATCCTCTTCCCGGATCGTCTCTGTCACCCTTGCGATCGGCTCCGGCGCTGTAAAGATGTATTCCGTCTCTGCCGCTGTCACATCCTTTGGAATGTCCACTAACACCGGCCCCGGCCTGCCTTTCCGGGCGATCCGGAAAGCCCGCCGGATGGTATCGGCCAGCTTTGTCACATCCTTTACGATAAAATTATGTTTTGTAATCGGGGTGGTGATGCCCGCAATGTCAATTTCCTGAAAGCTGTCTTTTCCTAACAGGGGCACGTTGACATTGCATGTGATCGCTACTATGGGGACGGAATCCATATACGCGGTCGCGATTCCGGTCACTAAATTCGTGGCTCCGGGACCGGAGGTGGCAAGGCATACCCCCACCTTCCCCGTGCTTCTCGCGTAACCGTCCGCCGCATGGGAAGCGCCCTGTTCATGGGAAGTTAAGACATGGCGTATCTCGTCCCTATGCCGATACAGCTCATCATAGACATTCAAAATCGCGCCGCCGGGATAGCCGAATACGGTATCGACTCCCTGCTCTTTTAAACATTCGATGACAATCCGGGCGCCTGTCAGCTGCATGATGCCTGATCCCTCACTTTCCTGCTGATCTCATATTGCCAAACAGCAACGGTTTTCTCTCTGCCGCTCACTCCTCCGGCGCCGATTCTAAAATGGCTCCTCTGCTGCCGGAAGTGACGAGAGAAGCGTAACGCTTCAGATATCCTGAATCTATCTTCGGCTTTTTCGGCTGCCAGCCTGCCCGCCTTGCTTCCAGCTCTTCTTCGGAGACTGCTATATGCAAGGTCATTTCAGGAATATTGATCTGAATGATATCTCCCTCCCGCACAAGAGCGATCGGACCGCCCACCGCGGCCTCCGGCGACACATGGCCGATGGATGCGCCGCGGCTGGCACCGGAAAAGCGTCCGTCGGTGATGAGGGCGACCGTGGAGCCTAAACCCATGCCGGCGATGGCAGAGGTAGGATTTAACATCTCCCGCATACCGGGTCCGCCTTTGGGTCCCTCGTAGCGGATGACGACCACATCTCCCGCTTTGATTTTCCCCCCTTTGATGGCCGCGATGGCGTCTTCCTCGCATTCAAAGACTCTTGCCGGCCCCTCGTGCACCATCATCTCTTCACAGACTGCCGAGCGCTTTACCACGCTGCCGTCCGGCGCTAAATTCCCCTTTAATACGGCAAGTCCTCCGGTTTTACTGTAGGGACGGTCAACGGGGCGGATCACTTCCGGATTTTTATTGACGGCATCTTTGATATTCTCTCCGATGGTCTTTCCCGTAACAGTCATACAGTCTGTATGGAGCAGGCCGATGTCCGCCAGCTCTTTCATCACGGCATAGACGCCGCCCGCCTCATTTAAGTCCTCCATATAAGTCGGCCCTGCCGGCGCAAGGTGGCAGAGGTTTGGCGTTTTCTCGCTGATGGGGTTTGCAAATGCGATATCAAAATCGAATCCGATCTCATGCGCTATCGCGGGAAGATGAAGCATACTGTTGGTGGAACATCCTAATGCCATATCCACGGTCAGGGCGTTTAACATCGCATCCTTTGTCATGATATCTCTCGGACGGATATTCTTGCGGTACATTTCCATCACTGCCATTCCGGCATGTTTTGCCAGCTTGATGCGCTCCGAATAAACGGCGGGAATCGTGCCGTTTCCCCGCAGTCCCATACCCAGCGCTTCGGTGAGGCAGTTCATGGAATTTGCGGTGTACATGCCCGAGCAGGAGCCGCAGGTGGGGCATACGTTTTCCTCGTATTCCCGGACTTCCTCCGCGCTCATCGTGCCCGCCGCGTAGGAGCCCACCGCCTCAAACATGGAGGAGAGGCTTCTCTTTTGTCCATTGACGCGGCCGGCCAACATAGGTCCGCCGGATACAAAGACGGTGGGTACATTAATGCGGGCTGCCGCCATCAAAAGGCCCGGCACATTTTTATCACAGTTCGGCACCATGACAAGGGCGTCAAACTGGTGCGCCAATGCCATGCACTCCGTGGAATCCGCGATCAGATCTCTGGTCGCCAGTGAGTATTTCATGCCTGCATGTCCCATGGCAATACCGTCGCAGACCGCAATAGCGGGAAACACCACAGGGACGCCGCCAGCCTCCGCCACGCCAAGCTTTACCGCGTTTACGATTTTATCCAGATTGATATGTCCGGGCACGATTTCGTTGTAAGAACTTACGATGCCAACCATCGGCCTTTGCATTTCTTCTTCCGTGAAACCCAGAGCGTGAAAAAGACTTCTGTGGGGCGCCTGCTGCATCCCTTTTTTTACATGATCACTTTTCATCCTGCCTCCCATTCTCCCGCCGTCAGGCGGGTTTTCCATCCTCTCTTTTCCTATTGTTTTCCCCGTTCTTTTTCTGTTGCTTTTCCTGTCATTTTCCCGTTCTTTTTCCTGGAGCCGCTCACGTTCTTGGAATCGGGCCTACACGATGCGCTCCGCGATCAAGTCTCCCATTTCTGCCGTGCCTGTCTGTGTCAGAGCGTCCTGTGTTCGCAAATCTCTCCCTGGCATGATATCTATCGTGCGGTATCCCTCTTTCAGTACCTGTTTTACCGCAGCTTCCATGGCGTCCGCTTCTTTCTCTAAATCAAAACTGAATCTGAGCATCATCGCGGCGCTTAAGATCGTGGCGATGGGATTTGCAATCCCAAGTCCCGCGATGTCCGGCGCGGAGCCGCCGCTTGGCTCGTAAATCCCGAATTTCGTGTCATTGAGGCTGGCGCTTGGGAGCATTCCGATCGACCCTGTCAACACGCTTGCCTCATCGGATAAAATATCCCCGAACATATTCTCCGTCAAAATAACGTCGAACTGTGCCGGATCTTTCACCAGCTGCATGGCACAGTTATCTACCAGCATATGCTCGCAGGCTACTTCGGGATAATCCACGGCGACCTCCTCGACGACCTTTCTCCAGAGCCTGGAGGAATCAAGGACGTTTGCCTTGTCCACGCTGGTCACTTTCTTTTTTCGCTTCATCGCAATGTCAAACGCGCGCTTCGCGACTCTGCGGATCTCATTTTCATTATATACCAGCGTGTCCGTAGCGGTCATGACCCCTTCTGCCATCTCCGTCTTTCTCTCGCCGAAATAAAGCCCTCCGGTCAGTTCCCGCATGATCATCATGTCAAAGCCGTCTCCGATGACGTCCTCCCGCAGCGGACAGGCTTCCTTTAATTCCTCATACAGATACGCCGGCCTTACATTGGCAAACAGATTCAGCGATTTGCGCAGCTTTAACAACCCCGCCTCCGGCCTAAGCTCCGGCGCCAGTTTGTACCAGGGGGAGGTGGCGGCATTGCCGC
>CAZAMD010000006.1:28491-47814 GCA_964486485.1 uncultured Roseburia sp.
TCCGGCCTAAGCTCCGGCGCCAGTTTGTACCAGGGGGAGGTGGCGGCATTGCCGCCGATCGATCCCATCAGCACCGCATCGGATGCTTTTGCCGCCGCGATAGCCTCGTCGGTCAGCGGCACGCCTGTGGCGTCGATGGAGCATCCTCCCATTAAAATCCCTGTATAATGAAATCTGTGCTGATATTTCTCCCCGATCTTATCCAGCGCTTTTTTTGCCTCTGCTGCTATCTCAGGACCTATCCCGTCGCCTGAGATCACGCCTATCTTATATTCCATGGCTCTTCCCTCTCTTCCGGTTCTGCTGCCGCCCCTTTAGGATCACGGGCGGCAGATATCAGTTCTATCATAATGCATCGGGGGAAACATTGCAACCTTTGCTGTCCGCTGCCGCACGGGAGATCCTCCCTGCCGCTTACCCCTGTTCCTGCATGCGGCTTAATTTTGCCGCCTGATCCGCGGCAATGCAGGCATCGATGATCTCCTGGATGTCCCCGTTCATAATCTTGTCTAATTTGTACAGCGTCAGGTTGATCCTGTGGTCCGTCACGCGCCCCTGGGGGAAATTATAGGTCCGGATCTTCTCCGAGCGGTCGCCCGTTCCCACCTGGCTCCTGCGAAGCTCCGCTTCCGCGTCATGGGCTTTCTGCTGCTCTAAATCGTAAAGCTTAGTGCGCAGCAGGGCAAAGGCTTTCGCCCGGTTCTGGATCTGTGATTTTTCCGTCTGGCTGTAGATGACAATGCCCGTGGGGATATGGGTCAGGCGGACCGCGGAGTCTGTCGTATTGACGCACTGTCCCCCCGCTCCGGAAGAACGGCAGACGTCGATCCTGATATCTTTCTCGTCAATCTGCACATCCACTTCTTCCGCCTCCGGCATCACCGCGACTGTGACGGTGGAGGTATGGATCCGCCCCCCGGATTCCGTCTCCGGCACACGCTGTACGCGATGCACGCCGGATTCATATTTCATCATGGAATATGCGCCGGAACCGCTCAGTTTAAAGGTCACGCTCTTCATGCCGCCGATCCCTGTCTCGTCCGCCTCCATGATCTCGGTTTTCCAGTGCTTCTGCTCCGCGTAATGCTGGTACATCCGGTAGATCTCCGCCGCAAACAGCGCCGCCTCGTCCCCGCCCGCGCCGGCGCGGATCTCCACGATTACGTTTTTGTCATCATTGGGGTCTTTGGGAAGGAGCAGGATTTTTAATTTCTTTTCCAGCTCCTCCGCGCGCTCCTTCGCCCCGTTTAGCTCCTCTTTCGCCAGTTCCCTCATTTCCTCGTCTGATTCCTCCTCGAGCATCGCCTTGGAATCCTCAATGTTCTGCCTGCACCGCTTATACTCTCTGTAAGCTTCCACGAGGGGAGAAAGATCGCTCTGCTCTTTCATCAGCTTCCGAAACCGCTCCGGGTTATTCGCCACATCCGGCTCGCTCAGCTCGCTCATCAATTCCTCAAACCGGATCAACAGATCCTCTAACTTGTCAAACATACGATAAACATCCTCTCTTAAAACTTCACTCCCGCCTCACGGGTCCGCGCGCTCCTCCTGCGCCGCCTCCGCATCTTTGCGCCTTCCCGTTACCACCCGCTCCTTGCGGGCTAAATCCTTTGTGGCACGCACCTCCAGAAAACCGGCCTCCCGCAGCATCCGGGACACCGCCTCCGCCTGATCGTGGCCGACCTCAAAGAAGACCCTGCCTCCCGGATTTAAAAACTCCTCCAGCGATCCGGCAATCCTCCGGTAAAAGCAAAGGCCGTCCTCTCCGCCGTCTAAGGCTTCCAATGGCTCAAAGCAGCTCACCTCCGGCATCAGCCTCACGATTTCAGGGGACGGTATGTAGGGCGGATTAGAGACGATCACGTCAAAGGTCCCCTTAATGCCGGCAAACAGGTCGCTCCGCTCAAAATGGACCATGACATTGTTGAGCCTGGCGTTTTCTTTCGCCACATTCAGCGCCTGCCTGGAGCTGTCCGCGGCGTAGCCCTCCACCCCCGCGCAATTGCGGAGGATGCTGACAATGATGCAGCCGGAGCCTGTGCACAGATCGAGTACCCGCATTCCCGGTTTGATTGCTTTAAGGGCTTCCTCCACCAGAGTCTCCGTATCCTGCCTCGGAATCAGGACGCTGGAATTTACCTTGAACTTCAGTCCCATAAACTCCGTTTCCCCCACAATATACTGCAGCGGGATATGTTCCGCCCGCTTTTTCAGTGCAATCTCATATTCGCGGAGCTGCTCTTCGGAAAGTTCCTCCTCCATGTGCAGATAATAAAAGCCGCGGTCAATCCTGCACACCCACGCCAGCAGCAGCCATGCGTCGTTTTTCGCGTCCGCGATCCGCTCTGCCGCAAGAAGCCCCTCTCCAAACGCTGCCGCTTCCCGATAGGTCATCGCGCTCCCCTACCTTTCCTGCCTGATTTCCGCTACATAAGCCTTCCAGTCAAAAACCGCCTCCACGGAAGCGATCCCGACTTCGATCATGCCCTCGTCCGGCTCCCTGGTGGTAAGGCTCTGCAGCCATAACCCCGGCTTGCTGAGCAGGTTCACCAAAACGTTGTCGCTGCTTCCCGCGAGACGGATAAATTCATAGGAAACCCCCGCGATCACAGGGATCAGCGCCAGCCTCAACGCGAATCTGAGGAGCCTTGAATCCACATGGATGAACAGGAAGAACAGGATGCTGACCAGCATTACGATGAGCAGAAAGCTGGTCCCGCAGCGTTTGTGCTTCCTGGAACTTTTCTTTACATTTTCCACCGTCAGATCCAGCCCCTGCTCCACGCAGTTGATGCACTTATGCTCCGCGCCGTGGTACATATAAACGCGCCGGATATCCGGCATCAGGGAGATTGCCGCCACATAACCGATAAAGACAGCCAGGCGGATCCCCCCTTCCAATAAAGCCAGCAGCACGGGGGAGGAGATGAACCGCTGGAAGAGAATGGATATGCCGTAGGGCAGCGCCATAAAAATCGCCACCGCCAGCACGATGGACAGCGCGAGCGTTCCGCCCATCATGGCATCCTCCTGCTTTTTCATCTTCCTTTTCTCCTCCTCCGACCCGGGCGCCTCTGCCGCTTCCTCCTCCCCGTAAAAAGAGGCGGAGAACGCCAGCGTCCGGATGCCCAGCGACAGGGACTCTATGAAACTGAACACGCCGCGCAAAACGGGCATGTTCCTGATCTTCTTATTGTGCGCCACTCCCGTGTATTCGGAAACCTCCACGACGATCTCATTGTCCGGCTTTCTGACTGCCACGGCATATTTTTCCCTGTTTTTCATCATAATGCCTTCCATGACTGCCTGCCCGCCGATCCCGGAATATCTCATATTGCCCCGCCTTTCTCGCACGCTCTGATAGCAATGCTTCAAAAAAGGTTGAGATACTGCGACCTCAACCTTATCTGTAACCGTTCTCAAATTTACTGATTTATACCATATTTCCTATTGAACTTATCAATACGTCCGTCAGCTCTTGAGGACTTCTGCTGCCCTGTATAGAACGGGTGGCATTTTGAACAGATTTCAACGTGAATGGCCTTCTTGGTTGAGCCTGTCACAAATGTATTCCCACAGTTGCAAGTAACAGTTGCCTGATAATAATCCGGATGGATTCCCTTTTTCATGATTTTCACCTCTTTAATGATCTTATCGTTATCGGTCCTGCCTGTTCCGATCCTTTTGTACCCGTATGCCCGATCCGCATATGGCACTTGCCGCAAAGGAAAGTCCCGATAGACAGCGTGTTAAGTATAGCACAGCGCTTTTTAAAAAGCAAGCCTTTTCTAAATAATTCTGTTCTTTTTCACCATGTAGATGTATTCCTGGTTGTTTTTGGTCCTCGCGAACAGATTTAAGATGTTCTCCACCGCCTCATCGGTGCGCATCCCGTTGATGGCCTTGCGCATGATATCCGCCGCCTCCCGCTCCTGGGGGTCTAAGAGCAGATCCTCCCTCCTGGTGCCGGATTTGACAATGTCGATGGCAGGGAACACGCGTTTTTCGGAGAGCTTGCGGTCGAGTACCAGCTCCATATTGCCGGTCCCCTTAAATTCCTCAAAGACCACATCATCCATTTTGCTCCCGGTGTCCACCAGCGCCGTCGCTAAGATGGTGAGGCTGCCGCCCTCCCTCATGTTTCTGGCCGCGCCAAAGAAACGCTTTGGCATGTGGAGCGCCGCCGGGTCAAGCCCGCCGGATAAAGTACGTCCGCTGGGGGGGACTGTTAAGTTGTAGGCCCTTGCCAGCCTCGTGATGCTGTCTAGCAGGATCATGACGTCCTTGCCGTGCTCCACCAGGCGCTTTGCGCGCTCGATGACCATCTCGGAGACACGCTTGTGATGCTCGGGGAGTTCGTCAAAGGTGGAGTAGATCACTTCCACATTCTCCCCCTCAATGGCCTCCTTTATGTCCGTCACTTCCTCGGGACGCTCGTCAATCAGCAGGATGATCAGGTGCATCTCCGGGTTGTTTGCCGTAACGGACTTCGCCACTTCTTTTAACAGCGTCGTCTTGCCCGCCTTGGGCTGGGAGACGATCATGCCCCTTTGCCCCTTTCCCACCGGGGACACCAGATCCACGATCCGCATTGCCACGCTTCCGCCCGGCCGCTCCAGCCTCAGCCTCTTATTCGGAAAGATGGGGGTCAGATCTTCAAAATTCTTCCTCCTGCTGGCAACGCCGGGGTGGTACCCGTTGATGTTTGTCACATAAAGCAGCGCGGAGAACTTTTCCTGCTGCGTCTTGATCCTCGTATTCCCAGAGATGATGTCCCCTGTTTTTAAGTTGAATTTCCGTATCTGGGAGGGGGATACATAAACGTCATGCTCGCCCGGCAGGTAATTTTCACAGCGGATGAACCCATAGCCATCCGGCATCACCTCTAAGATCCCATGGGCAGCCATGCCGCTGTCTAAATCCTTGAGGGTATCCTCTACCATTCCGCCCTCTTTCTCTTTTGCGTGTTCGTTCTGGTGTGCCGCCTTCTCCTGTCTGCCCTGCTTCTCCTGTTTCTCCCGCTCATCTTCCTTTAGCATCAGCTCCACTAACTCCGCCTTCTTCATCGCTGAGATGTTCTTCAGGCCTCTGGACTTTGCCACATCCCGCAAAACCGCCAGCGATAAGCTCTCATACTTTTCTCTCATCAGCTATTAACTCCTTATTCTGCATTTTCCCACGCGTTTTCTCTTTTCCGTCCTATACCACACTTTATCATAACTGGGAATCTTGTCTGAACCGACGCAGCGAACTTTTGATGGTGGTATTATACTATATCTTTTTGAAAATAGGAAGTCCTAATTTTCTTGATTCGCGAAAATGTTAATGCTATAATTGAATAGCTGCAAAAATAGCTGCAAAAACAGCTGCAAAAAATTCATATCAAACAGGGCTACAGGAGTGAGCATATCATGGAAAATAAAGCGTTAGAAATGCACAGGAAATGGAACGGAAAGCTGGAAACCGTGGCGAAATCAAAGGTCCATACCAGAGAGGATCTCGCGATCGCCTACACGCCGGGCGTCGCGGAACCCTGCAAGGTGATCGCAGAGGATAAATCCGCCGCTTATACCTATACGATGAAAGCAAATACGATCGCCGTCGTCTCCGACGGAAGCGCCGTCCTGGGACTGGGGAACATCGGCGCCTGCGCAGCGCTTCCGGTGATGGAGGGCAAATGCGTCCTTTTTAAAGAATTTGGCAATATCAATGCCGTTCCCATCTGCCTGGATACCCAGGATACGGAGGAAATCATTGCCACTGTAAAAAATATCGCCCCCGCCTTTGGCGGCATCAATTTAGAGGATATCTCCGCCCCCCGGTGTTTTGAGATCGAGGCGCGTCTAAAAGAACTGCTGGATATCCCTGTATTCCACGACGACCAGCACGGAACCGCCATCGTAGTGCTTGCGGGGATCATCAATGCCTTAAGGCTCACCGGAAAGAAAAAGGAGGACTGCAAGGTCGTGATCAACGGAGCCGGTTCCGCCGGCGTCGCCATCACAAAATTATTGCTGACCTACGGTTTCCCGGATATCACCCTGTGCGACAGGAGCGGCATCCTCACAAAAGGCCGCGCGGACTTAAACTGGATGAAGAAGCAGATGGCGGAGGTCACGAATCCGGAAAACCGGAGCGGAACGTTAGCGGATGCGCTTGCGGGGGCGGATATTTTTGTGGGCGTCTCCTCCCCGAATGCCGTAACGCCGGACATGGTCGCCTCCATGAAAAAAGATGCAATCCTCTTTGCCCTGGCAAATCCTGTTCCCGAGATCCTGCCGGACGCGGCAAAAGCCGCCGGCGCGCGGGTGGTCGGGACCGGCCGCAGCGATTTCCCCAATCAGGTGAACAATGTCGTAGCTTTTCCCGGCATTTTCAAAGGCGCCCTGGAGGGGCGCGCCTCTCAGATCACAGAGGAAATGAAGCTCGCCGCCGCCACAGCCATCGCCTCCCTCGTTTCCGACGAAGAATTGAGCGATGACTACATCATGCCGGAAGCATTCGATCCCCGTGTGGCAGATGCGGTAAGCCAGGCAGTAAAATCCCATATCCGGCGCGGCGGCGAATGAGCCTGGAGCCGGACTGCTGCCTGCGAGTGCCGCCAGCCGCTGATCCCATCCATCCGAGAGAGGTATTCCCATGGCAGAACCATGCACGATATATAAAATAACGATTTTAAACATGCTTGATAAAGTAGACTTCCCGCTGACGAACACACAGATTTCCAATTTCTTTTTGGATCATGATTACACGGATTATTTCCGGGTGCAGCAGATCCTCAGCGATTTGGTAGACTCCGGGCTGATCCGCGCCGAATCCGCCCACAGCAGCACCCAGTACCATCTTACGGCATCCGGAAGGGAAACCCTCGGTTTTTTCAGAGACAAGATCACAGACGCCATTGAGCATGATACGTTCGTGTTCCTTGAGAAAAATAAACTGGCGATCCGCAATGAAAATTCCGTCCTTGCAGACTACCACAGGACTCCGGATCAGCAGTATGCCGTGCGCTGCCGGTTCCGTCAGAGGAACACGGACCTGATCGACCTGACATTGACGGTAAAGAAGAGAGAACAGGCAGAGGCCATCTGCCACAACTGGAAGCATCAGAACGAAGACGTCTATGCTTATCTGATGGATCTTTTGATAAAATAGAAACGCATCAAGGGGGTACGAATTATGCCAAAACAATCATGGAAACCCGGCAATATGCTCTATCCGCTTCCCGCGGTGATGGTAAGCTGCCAATATCCTTCCGGAGCGGCGGATCCGCTATGCGCCGATCCCCGGCTAGCGGGCAGGCCTAATATCATTACCGTGGCATGGGCAGGCACGGTCTGCTCCGACCCGCCCATGCTCTCGATCTCAGTGCGCAAAGAACGTTATTCCTACCATATCCTAGAGGCCTCGAAAGAGTTTGTGGTAAATCTCACCACGGAACGGCTCGCCCGCGCCACAGATTTCTGCGGCGTGCGCTCTGGAAAGGATCTCGATAAATTCGAGGAACTCCATCTGACGCCTCTGCCCTCAAAGGAGATTTCTGCTCCCGGCATCGCAGAGAGTCCTGTGAATATCGAGTGCAGAGTTCGGGAAATCAAGCCTCTTGGCAGCCACACCCTGTTTCTGGCGGAGGTGGTAAATGTCACGATCGACGACGCCTATCTGTCAGACGATGGGAAATTCGACTTAAACGCCGCCGGACTCATCACTTACTCCCACGGAGAATATTTCCTGTTGGGCGAAAAGGTCGGAACCTTTGGCTGCAGCGTCACCAAAAAGAAAACCTCAGTTTCCTCCTAACAGACCGGAAAACCAGTCTCCCACACTGTTTACCTTGTCTGTCATATGGTCTACGGCATCGGAAAAATTGTCTATACTCTGCAACAATTTTTCTGTCCCCTCAATGGTCCCGTTGATGGATTCCACATCGATCTCATCTACCTTCTGCGCCACTTCCTGCATGGCTTCCGCCATGCGGTCGATATGGCCCGTGAGAGTCACCGCGCCCGCCAGCAGAAGGATGACCAGAACGGCAAGAAAGCCGCTGATCAGCCTCTGCATAAACAACTGTTTTTTCATCACCTTAAGCAGTTCTTCCATAAAATCGCTCCTTTCTCCTGCTCCTCTGCCGCCACAGCCGCTTCCTCTCCCTTTGAGCCGCTCCTGCCGGCGAGCAGCTCTTCCACCAGCGCCACGCACTCATAGACCATGGCGTCGCAATGGGGCTTCTTCTCCCCGCCCTGCTCCCTGTTCAAGCGCAGCAGGTCTGCGCAGTCGAGAAATCCCTCGTGCCGCTCTCTGAGGCGGCGGTGATACGCATGGACGATGCCCGGGTCATCCAGTCCGAGCAGTCCCAGCGCCATAAGCCCTCCGGAAACTGCGCCGCAGACCGCGCCCCTCCGCATTCCCGACCCGAAATTCGCAGCCACCCGCATCGCAGCCTCCTCGCTGATCCCTGCCTCTCCGGCAAACGGGAGAAAGACTGCCTGGGCGCAGTTATAATGAACCCGCGGATCTTCTCTGAGTTCCTTTGCTCTGTCTAAATATCTGCTCACGATATCCCCCACTTTCTATTTTACTGATTTTCCCACTCTATAATTCCATCTTACACATTTCCCCGGCTTCTGGCACAGGCGCGATGCGGGAACCGGAAAAAACGGTGCGACGCATCGACGCATCCGCCGCCGGGCTGATAATAGAAAGGCTACCGCACTTGCGATAGCCCCTTAGCATACAAAAATTGATATTCAATTAGTTGTATTTTCTTTTTCGTGCTGCTTCAGATTTTTTCTTGCGTTTTACGCTCGGTTTCTCATAGTGTTCTCTTTTACGGATCTCCTGCTGGATACCTGCTTTGGCACAGTTTCTTTTGAAACGGCGTAAAGCGCTATCTAAAGTCTCGTTCTCTTTCACAATCACACTAGACATTATCCCACACCTAACCTCCCTCCAGTTGCGTATTGTGCATATTCAACTGATTGGGTCATATTTATTGCACTATAAGATAGTATACCATATTTTTCTTATTCGTCAACCACTTTTCAGCTTTTTTCCAAAAGCTTCTTTCGCGGACCGCCCATCGCCTAAGGCGAGCGGGATTCCTGCTCCTCCGGCCTCACAGCCTGCCGGCGCGCTCTAGCGGATCTGGCTCTCGAGCGCAGCCTTTGCCTCCGCTATGGCATCTGGAATGCCCGCCGGATTTTTGCCTCCCGCCTGCGCCATGTTCGCACGGCCGCCTCCGCCGCCGCCAACCTTGCCCGCGATGCTCTTGATCAGGTTGCCCGCATGAGCGCCTTTTGCCATCGCCCCGTCGGTCGCCATCGCCACAAGGCTGACCTTTCCGTCACAGGAGGAAGCCAATACTACTACGCCTTCCCCTAATCTGGCTTTCAGCTGATCCCCTAAGTCGCGCAGGCCGTTCATATCCACGCCGTCTACGCTGGCAGCTAACAGCTTAACGCCCGCCACTTCCGCCACCTGATCCATGACGTCTCCTAACGCTTCCCGCGCCGCCTTGCTCTTTAAGGATTCATTTTCACTGGCAAGCGCTTTGATCTCGCCCTGCATGCGCTCGATCTTGTCCACTAAGCCAGCCGGAGCGGTTTTTGCCGCTTTTGCCGCCGCCTCTAACGTTTCTTCTATCTTCCGGTAATATTTGAATACATTCTCCCCTGTCAGCGCCTCGATACGGCGGATCCCCGCCGCAATGCCGCTTTCCGATAGGATCTTAAACGCCGCGATATCGCCGGTATGCTTGACATGCGTGCCGCCGCAGAGTTCTTTGGAGAAGTCTCCCATGGAAACCACCCGGACCGTATCGCCGTACTTCTCATCAAAGAGCGCCATAGCGCCTGTCTTCTTCGCTTCCTCCGCGGTCATGACGGCGGTTTCTACCGTAAGATCCTCCGCGATCTTTTCATTGACCAGCTTTTCTACCGCCGCAAGCTCTTCCGGCGTCATTGCCTCAAAATGGCTGAAATCAAAGCGGGTTCTCTCGCCGTCCTGATAAGACCCCTTTTGCTGTACATGGCTTCCTAACACTTCCCGGAGCGCCTTGTGCAGCAGATGGGTCGCAGAATGGTTTTTGCAGGTCTTTGCCCGCAGTTCCGCATTTACGGAAAGGGTTGCCTGATCCCCGATTTTTATCATGCCGTCCGTCACTCTTCCGATATGGCCCACTTTGCCGCCCAGCAGCTTGACGGTATCCTCCACAACAAAGGTACCACCCTCTGTGCGGATGACGCCTTTATCGCCCTGCTGCCCGCCCATGGCGGCATAAAACGGCGTTTCCCTGACGATGATGGTTCCGGTTTCCCCGTCGGATAATGCCTCCACCAGCTCCGTCTCTGTCGTCAGCGCCGCAATCTCGGAATCGGCGGTCAGTCTGTCATATCCCACAAATTCAGTTGTAAGGGAGGGGTCAATGGATTCGTAGACCGTCACATCCGCCCCCATGTAATTGGTCACTTTGCGGGCGGCTCTCGCGGTGGTCCGCTGCACCTCCATCGCTTTGCCAAAGCCCTCTTCGTCTATGGTAAAGCCCTTTTCCTCTAAGATCTCCCGCGTCAGATCCACAGGGAAGCCGTAGGTGTCATATAATTTAAAAGCGTTCCCGCCGGATAGGACTCTCTCCCCCCTGCGTTCCATTTCTTTTTCCATATCAGAGAGAATGGCAAGTCCCTGGTCGATGGTCTTGCTGAACTTTTCTTCCTCCTGGGTCAATACCTTGAAGATAAAGTCCTGCTTCTCCTCCAGTTCCGGATAACCGTCTTTGCTCTCGCGGATCACCGTCGCGGCAAGCTCCGCCATAAACGTACCCTCAATGCCCAGCATCTTTCCATGGCGGGCGGCACGGCGGATGATACGGCGAAGCACATATCCCCGTCCCTCATTGGAAGGCATGATGCCGTCGGAAACCATAAAGGTCGCGGAACGGATATGGTCTGTGATCAGACGAATCGAAATATCATCCAAAGCGTCCTTCTGATACGTTTTTTTGGACAGTTCACAGACTTTGTCACGGATCGCTTTCATGGTGTCAATGTCAAACACGGAATCCACATCCTGTACCACAACCGCAAGACGCTCCAACCCCATGCCGGTGTCGATATTTTTCTGATCTAATTCCTCGTAGCCGCCTTTTCCGTCGCCGTTAAACTGGGTAAATACGTTATTCCATACCTCCATAAAGCGGTCGCAGTCACAGCCCACTTTGCAGTCCGGCCTTCCGCAGCCGTATTTCTCTCCACGGTCATAGTAGATCTCAGAGCAGGGACCGCAGGGTCCCGCGCCGTGCTCCCAGAAATTGTCGCATTTTCCGGTTTCCGGGTCGCGGTAAAACCGCGTGATGCGCTCCGGCGCGACGCCGACATCCTTCTGCCAGATTTCAAAGGCCTCGTCGTCCTCCCCATACACCGAGGGATAGAGCCTGTCCTCCTCCAATCCGAGCACTTTCGTCAGAAACTCCCAGGACCAGGCGATGGCTTCCTTTTTGAAATAGTCGCCAAAAGAAAAATTTCCAAGCATCTCAAAAAAGGTCAGATGCCTGGCGGTCTTTCCGACATTCTCAATATCTCCGGTACGGATGCACTTCTGACAGGTGGTCACCCGCTTTGCCGGCGGGATCTCCTGACCCGTAAAATACGGCTTTAAAGGCGCCATTCCCGCATTGATCAAAAGCAGACTCTTGTCATTATGCGGCACCAGTGAAAAGCTGCTCATGCGCAGATGGCCTTTGCCCTCAAAAAATTCCAGATACAGCCTGCGCAGTTCATTTTCTCCGTAAAACTTCCTCACGACTTGCTCCTCCAACGTTCTATTCTGCTGTGCGCTTCTCGTCCGCAGTCTTTGCGTCCTTGTGCTTTCTCAAGCTCTTCCCGGTGAAAATCCCCAGCAGCGCAACAGCCGCAAGGATCAATGCTATCACAACATAACGTAAAAAATAACCCAAAAATGCCATTCCGATTACCTACCTTTCTTTCAATGAATTAAGTATATCGCAACTATTTCCTTATCGTCAAGTCCTAGCCGCTATTCTTCGCGAAAGAAAGGAGATCCTGGAGATTCCTGTTCACGGAGCGAGGACAAAGACCTGATTCTCATGCGTGACCTCCATCACCCGCCCTGCCATGGCAGCATTGGAAATCTTCTTTTTATACTGCCCGATCGCGGAGTAATCCTGCCACATGTGCATGGGAAAGACATGCTCCGCGTCCGTATGCTGCAAAACGTAATCCATTCCCAGAGTCTGATACTGCCCCAGTCTTGGATCCATCGGCACAAACGCAAGATTGATGGGTTTTTTTGCGATCCGGTTGATCTGGCTTTTATAATTCCTGTCCATGGCGCCATTGACGATCTCTCCCGCGCCTTCCCAGCGCCAGTTGTTTAAATCTCCTGCATGGAACAGCGTGACTCCGTTCAGATCCACATAAAAAGCGACTCCGGCATCCGTAGAGCGGAGCGTTTCAATCTCTAGGCCTTCCAATTGATAAGAAGCGCAGCCTCCCACATAGAGGATCTTCTCCCTGATATTTTCTGGAAACCCATGCTTCTTTAGGAAATTAGGACTGAGCTTGCAGTCTTTGGAAAAAATAAAGCGGATCCTGTGATATCGCTCCGCCAAATGGAGCACATCCATGTCAAAATGATCCCGATGATTGTGGCTCGCAAAGACATAAAACGGAGTGTCCGGCGGATATTCCGGCAGTATGCCATGAAACTGATATTCCTTTACCTTATCTCCGGCAAACCAGTCGAAAAGCAGAACCTTGCCCTCCGCTTCCACCAGAAAACAGCTGTGATGTATAAAAATTACCTTCATGCTTCTCCTTCCTTTGCAGGATGATCCCCGGCAAATTCTCTTTTTTGGCATGTGATGAAAGGCTGGCTTCCAAGGGAACTCCTACTTCATCCGGCCGATGATCTCATTGGCGCGTCTGTAGATTTCTGTTTTGTCAAATCCAATGTCAAACTGATTGTCCTCGTAGAGGATTTTTCCGTTGACCATCGTCATTTTCACATTCTGCTTGCTGCCGCTGTACACCAGATTTTTTACGATGTTGTTCTCCGGCTGCATATTCGGCTGCTGCAGATCGATCATGATAAGATCCGCTTTTTTGCCCTCCGCAAGACGGTCGCAGTCCTCTAAGCGCATGGCGTGAGCGCCGCCCGCGGTAGCCATGTAGAGGATCTCGTCCGCGCTGATGCACGCCGCGTCCATCTGCCGCACTTTTGCCAGCGCGGACGTCAGGAACATTTCACGGAACATATCCAGACAGTTATTGCTGGCGGGGCCGTCCGTTCCGATCGCCAAAGAAATTCCCTCGTCCACAAAGCGCTTCACCGGACAGATGCCGGAAGCTAATTTCAGATTCGACGCCGGGTTCGTGACGGCGGTCAGATTCCGCTTCTTAAAAATCTCAAAATCCCTGTCCTCAAACCAGACGCAGTGATAACCGCCGCCGCCGTACTCATACATGCCAAGGCTGTCTGTCAGCTCCGTGGGAGTCATGCCCCACCGCTCCCTGCACTCCTCCACCTCAGGTTTCGTTTCGGCGTTATGCAGCCATACCGGAGATTTTAATTTCTCCGCCAGCTTCGCCACTCCTTCCATGAGTGTCTTTGAAGTGGTGTACTCCGCGTGAAAACCTACAAGAAAAGAGGTCAGCTCACTCATTTCATTGACGATATGATAGTTTTCCTCCATCTGTTCCACGGTGCCGCCGTAGTTATTCAGACCGCTGGTCTGTACGGTACGAAATCCGGTATCCATCGAAGCTTTCGCGTTCATCGGCGGGAAAAAGTACATATCGAAATTGGAAGTGATACCGCTGGTCAGATATTCCATAATACCCAAAATATTCAGCCAGTACACGTCCTCTTTCGTCAGCTGTCCCTCCCGCGGAAATACCTGCCGGTTTAACCAGTCCTGAAGAGGCAGGTCGTCCGCGTAGGAACGCAGAAAAGTCATGGCCGTATGCGTATGGGCATTTTTAAATCCCGGCATCAAAAGATTGCCTCCGGCGTCAATCTCACGGTCCCAATGGACGTCCTCCGCGTCTTTCCCCGCTCCGATGTGGCAGATCGCATTCCCCCGCACCCAGAGTTCCCCCTCTGCCACATGGAATTTGCGGTCTTCCGTGGTCTGTAAAATCTTTGCATGATAAAAACGAATATTCATTGTCCGCCCTTCCTTTATCCCGTCTTAGAACATACCATCCATATTCCTGATAATTTCTGTCACTAACGCCCGAAACTCCGGCGCCGCCTTATCCGCCGCCTCCTGCACCTCTTCATGGGACAATGGCTGCGCGGAAATGCCGCTGGCCAGGTTAGAGATGCAGGAGATCCCTAACACTCTCATGCCCATATGCCTTGCCGCGACCGCCTCACAGGCAGTGCTCATCCCCACAGCATCCGCCCCTAACATCCGGCACATCGCCACCTCCCTCGGCGTTTCATACTGAGGCCCGGGGAGCTGCAGGTAAGTGCCTTCCTTAAGATCGATGCCCAGCTTAAGCGCCGCTTTCTTTGCCAGCTTCTGAAGCCCTAAATCATATATCCGGCTCATGTCCGGGAAGCGCGCGCCCAGCTCCTCTATGTTCCTCCCCCGCAGCGGAGAGGGGACAAAGCTTCCGATCTGATCTTGAATGAGCATGAAGTCTCCCGGCCTCATGCCGAGCTGGATGCCTCCGGCGGCATTGGTCAAAAACAAGATCCCGGCTCCCAGCAGCTTCATCAAGCGTATCGGAAGCACTACATCAGACATATCGTAGCCCTCGTAATAATGGACACGCCCCTGCATGCACACCACCGGCACTTCCCCCACATATCCGAAAACAAACCTGCCTTTATGGCCTGGCACCGTAGAGACGGGAAACCCCTCGATCTCCTGATAGCCGAGGACTTCCTCCACCCTGATCTCGCCGGCATAATCCCCCAGGCCGGAGCCTAAGACAAGGGCCGCTTTAGGCGCGGCATGGACTTTTGCCCTGCAGCTTTCCAGGCATCTTTGCAATTTCTCATAGATCGGATCCATACATAACCTCTCTGCTTTCTCGCTCTTTTAGCTGATCAGGCTTTCCTTTTCACAGGCATAGACCAGCTTCTCTCCGTAAGTTTCTCCGCATCTCCGCTTCCATCAGCTGATCAGGCTTTCCTTTTCACAGGCATAGACCAGCTTCTCTCCGTAAGTTTCTTCGTAGATCCGCTTCCATATCTCATAATTCTCTTCACGCATCCGCAGCGCATTCTCCGCGTTTGATTTCTCCGGGTCGGGATAGATGGGAGCCGCCACATGAATGGTGTACTCCTGCACATAGAATCCGTCGTCCCCTAAGATCGTGCTGTCCTCCATCGTGATAAAGCAGGGCAGCACCGGCACGCGGTTCTGAGCCGCAAAGGTGTACGCGCCCTTTTTCAGCGGCTTTGGCTTCCGGTAGTTCCACCACATGCTCTGCTCGGGATAAAACAGGACAAAGTCCCCGTTCGCGAGCACGGTGCTGACTGCCTGCACAAACTTTTTCATGGTATCTTTATTAGAGCTTAAGGGAAGCGTGTTGCAGTTGCGCATCAGCATCCCGTAAAAGCCCGGGAAATTCGTGTAATTGCCCTCACGGATCACGCGGTAGAATTTCCGGTCTTTCTGCTGCGAAGCCTCGTAGGCGATCTGAATGGCAAAGCTGTCAAACGCGTTGAAATGATTGCAGGTGATGACCGCCCCGGAATTCAGCTCCTTAAAATGCTCAAGGCCCCTGATTTCTTTTATGATCAGTTTTTTGCTTTCCAAGATGCTGTTCATATAACCTCTCGCCATTTTATAGGTGAAGATGGTCTTGATCTTGCTGGACATTTTTTCTCTCAGGTAATCAATGTCTTCCGGCTTTAATTCCTTCGTGGGCGGATCCTCCTCCACATCCTCGTCAAACCTGCCCTCCCGCTCAAGCTCCGCGATTTTGCTCAATACTTTCAGCCGTTCTTTCGATTTGAGCTTCCCGCTGTTTAAAAGGTTTAGGTAATTATTCTCTTTTGCTATCTCGCTTTTTGCCGTTTCCAACAGGCGGTCGCAGGATATCTGATCGGCGAAGCGCTCTTCGTCCGTATAATCTTCCAGTTCTTTTACGATCGCTCCATAGACAGGCGTCTCTTTGGCATATTTCCAGAAATATTCCTGATATCTGCAATCTTTGTAGTGCCATGGCTTTGACACCATGATGAAATGCAGTATCTTAAACTCTTCCTCGCCATAAGCGATCGTGCCGAATACCTGTGTGTTCCACTGCTGCTCTATCCAAAGCACCTTGTCCTTACAGATGAGATTCAGGTAATCCTCATCCTGCGTCACTACAAAGTTATACATATGGAGCAGCTCGATGAACTGATCCAACACGCCATGATCCCTAAACTGCCTGCAGTTGATCAGCAGCACGCCCGCGTTGAAAAAGCGGTTTCTGTCGATCCCTATGACTTTTTCCACATAAGTTCCATAGGTGTCCACCTGTATCATCACCTGGTCGGTGGCGGCGCCCACAAAATTTTCCCCTAATTCATGATGGTACAGCTCCGAGATATCCCCGAGCACAATGGTGTCGCTGTCTATATAGATGGCTTTGTCATATTCCGGGAACATTTCCGCAATAAACAGGCGGTAATAGGTGGTCTTGGAATAATAATCGCGGATGGGAAGTTTCGCGTGGATGGATTTCAGGTAGTCCGTCACGTCATCAAAACAGATCTGGAACCTGTCATTTTGCATGGAATAAAGTATCTCTTTCATCTCCTGGCAGATGTCGGTATTCATGATATGGATCACATAATCCTCATCTTCCGAAGCGTGTTCCATCATGGAACGGATGGATACGATGGTATACTTTACAAAGTTGTCGTCACATGCGTAAAATACCGGAATGTGTTTTCTGCTGTTCATTTGCTATCTCCTCCTTTTTCACATTCATATTTTTTCTTTAGATAAATATAATCATACAAGATATCATCAAATACATAGTAGCCAAATACCCGATGCACCTCGCTGACGCTCCATTGTTTGATATTCGCGGTATGCGGATAGGGAAAATAAAACAGGCGCTTGGAAAAATGGCGCACTACCGTATGCCTGTGCAGGAATTTCTGGTCGTTAAACCGCTGAGGCAGCACTTTCTTCCTGGAGGTGCTGCGGTAGACAGCGCTTTGATCCGCAAAGACCAGCTTTCTTTCTTTGATCAATGCCCTCGCTTTTTGAAGCAGGCCTGTTTCCCTGATTTTCTTCATGTTCAAAAGCAGTACCCCGGCGTTGATATAATTGGGGTTCAGCAGGTATTTCCCGTAATGGTCCCTCGCGGCGGCATACTCATAATCTTCCACGTCAATGTCATAAAGCAGCGCGATATCCCGGTTAAAGAGAATATCCACATCCAGGTAGAGCAGCTTTTCCGGCATCCCCTCCACGATATCCGCAAAGAGCCGCAGCAGCGTGTAGGGGGAGCAGTAAGCGCTCTCGTTGGGACAATGGGCGAACTCCCGCTCATACAGATCTGTCACATCTACTTTGATGACTTTATTTTCCTTATGGTATTCTTCTGCGACCTGATTCAAGAACTCGATCTGACGGTCACAGATGGGCGTATATTCCGGCTTTATCCTGCTGACGTCCATGGTATAAATGAAAAAACAGCATGGCTCTTTCGCGGGGCTGCGCTTAAAAATGGACAGCATGCAGGTCAGTATCCCGTCAAACACCCTTTCATTTCCGCAAAACAGTATATTTCTCATGTCTCTTTTCCTTTTGCTTTTTCGTATCGCACCAGTATCACTTCGTTGTTTTTTGCCCGCTCCTTCATTTTCCCATAGGCGCAGTCCCTCAGCTGCTTTCTCTGCTCCTTTGCGGACATGCCCGCATCCGCGTAGAAAGGGCCGTCGATATAAGTGACGATCTTAGGCTTTCGGGAAAATCTGCGTTTCTGGTAAGTGTTCGTCAGGCAGAATACCGGCACGCCGTAATGGACCGGATAGCGGAAAGAGGTATCCGCAAAGGGCCGGATGTCCGTATAGTATGGCCAGATATGCGCCTCGGGGTAGATCATGACGCACTGCTTTTTTTCCATTCTCCGATCGATAGCCCGCAGGAAATTTTTGGCCGCATCCTTATCATCCGGCAGGGGCAGGGCGCCGAGGCTTGGCGTGATCCGCCCTAATACGGGCATGGATACGTTGTTGGGGTTGACGATGACGGAGACGGCCTTTGGCATGTTTACCATGGTAGGGATCAGGGCGTCCGCCAGAAAATGGGTGTGGTTCCCGTACATGAAATATCCCTCTCCCCCCGCCTGCTTCAGCAGCTGCCTGTTTATGATCTTATGATGGAAATGCAGCTTCATATATAAATACGCAAGAGGGATCGCTATGACGCGGTACCAGAAAAAGCAGCTTATGGCGCTCCTCTCGTAGCGGTAGCTGCCGTCAATGGTCCTTGGCGTGATATTGTCTTCTGCAAACTCGTCCTTTTGTTCATCCTGATAATAGATGATCTTCTGTTTCCGCTTCATAATCCCCCATCCCAGAGCGCTGCCGCCTCTGCGTCCTCAGCCATTCCCAGCAGCCTGCGGTGATATGAGCCCAGCATGCCGCTGCAGAGTTCCGCCATGTAGGATATCTCTTCTTTCATCCCCTGCTGGAACCACTCGCTGATGATGCCGATCAGCGCTCCCTTGTAGGAGAGGAGCTGATAACGCAATTCCGGCGTTTCCGCCTGGGATTCGTCTGGAAAAACCCGCAGCACTTCCCTGTCGTTCTTCAGATACCTGCCCGCCTTAAGCAGCGGCTCCATGACAGCCCCGTTATCCTTGATGAAGGCAAATAAATCATAGTACCACTGCCGGATATTCGCCTTGTATTTCCAGACCGAAACTGCCTCTGAGGCCTTCTGGCAGACATTCTTCCACATGTCGGAGAGGATCTCCTCCTTGGAAGCATAATTGCGGTAAAAGGACTGCCGCGATACCCCGGCTCTCCTCACCAGCTCCGTGACAGAGATCCCCTCAAACGGCTTCTCGCCCATCAGGGAAACCAGCGCTTTCTGCAGGCACTCCCGCGTAAGCTTATTGGCGTCCGCTCCAGAGAGGCGGTAAACTTCTCTTTCTTTCATCAATGTTTTCAGTATATTTTCCATTCTCATTTCCTTTTATGCACTGTTCGTATCACTGTTACATATGTAACACATATAACATAAGTTATCCGCCGTGTCAAGATGATAAATTTTTCTTTTCTCTTAACCTCCGCGGGTTTTTGTTCGATATATCTTTCAGAAAACATCTTTCAGAGAGCGAA
>CAZAMD010000006.1:47914-55975 GCA_964486485.1 uncultured Roseburia sp.
GGGAGGCTACAACATGACAGTGATCGATTTATCGGGATTCGGAAAATTGCTGCATTCCAAGGGAAACGGGAACAAAGTGGCTCATTGGATCGGACAGCATCTCATTGCTTCCGGCAATGACTCTGGCAGAACCCTCGCTGCGGGGGCGTCCGCAGGGTCTGTGAAGGATTCCTTCCAGCTGGCAAAATCCATTTCCGAGCTCCTAAGCCCCGCCTGCGGCATGACAGAGGAAGAAAAATCCGCTTATCTCGGGCACATCCGCGCAAAACTGATGGCAGGAAAAAAGCTTACCGATGAGGAAATGCGTTTTTTACAGGCAGAATGCCCGGAGCTTTACATGCAGGCAGCGCGGGTGCAGAACATGAGGGCTTCTTTTGAGCAGCAGTTAAAAAGCTGCAAAAGCAGGGAGGAAGCCGCCAGCTTATTCTCCCACTCCATGTCAATGATCGGAGAAGAAGACCCCATGAAAGAGGCGATCGCCGCCTATCAGGAGGCCTATCAAGCGTTTCAAAGTACGGGGAATGATAGTTCCCTGCCGCAGACCGCGGAAGAAGACAGGGAAAAGGAAAGCTTTGCTTAAGCCAATCAGATAGGACGTCAATCCATAGAAAAGAATACACCATGCAATCCCCCATTTATCCGGCCTATTTATCAAAAATTCCAACCCAATGCAAAACAACATAGGCATAATTACAACATAAAAATATTGCTGCTGGAATCCGTAAGCTTACAGCTCCTCCGTCTTAAAACCAAAATACCCCTCATAATAGTAACTGTGGTCGATGCCTTTCATATAGACCTCATAATCGTTGATTTTATCCGTCAAAGCCTGCTTTAACAAGTGTTTGATCTCAATATCTTTGACCGGGCTGCGCTCCATAGCCAGAAGATAGTCCTCCTTGTCCACTCTGCTCCAGTCCACAACGACTCCGAGTTCTTTTTTCAAAATAAGATCCAGCCAAATGCGGGTGCTGCGCCCGTTTCCCTCCCGAAACGGATGGGCAATGTTCATTTCAACGTATTTTTCTATGATTTCATCAAATGTGCCCTGCGGCATTTTTTCAATATTTTCCAAGGCGGCATCAAGATACATCACCGGCGCAAAGCGAAAATTGCCCTTTGCCAGATTTACATTGCGCCGCTGCCCCGCAAAATCATAAATATCAGCAAAGAGGTATTTATGAATGGCAGCAAGTGTCTGATAAGTTCCTGCCGGTAAGCGGTCTAAATATCCGCTTTCAAACATCTCCACAGCTTTCCCTTTGCTTATGCGTTCTTCTTCCCTTGCCAGTTTGGCCGCGTCCGTGATCCCTAATTTATTTGGAAGCATATTTCCTCTCATTCTGCCGCCATCCTAAGTCCTTTCCATAAAAGGGACTTTGTGCGGCAGCACAAATTGTCTCCTGCCTCATTTCGTGCCGGCATTTGTCAGATTTTTTTAGAAAGAATAAAAGTTCGCTGTCCTTATCATACCACAGAAAACCTCCCTTTGCAATCAGCGCAATCTGCAATGCGCACGGATTGTGATAAAATCATTGATGACACGCTCCGATTCCAGATCAAGCGCTGCTGTGGCTTCATCCATCAGCAGAATGGGCGCGCACAAAAAGGCATCGCCGCAGCAGTGACGGCCATGCCTTTTTCTTTCCCTATATGATGATGCAGACCATGCCGCCGCTGCTGTCATTGACGATTTTCTGCATGGTATCCTGCAGCTTCAGCTGGCACTCATCATCCATCATGGCGATTTTGCCGCGAATGCCGTCCTCCATCAGCTCCCCGATGGATTTTCCAAAAATATTGGTTTCCCACGCGCCCTCCTCGCTTTTCTGCCCTTCTTTGATATAGGCGATCAGATCGTTTGCCTGCTCCTCGCTTCCTACGATAGGGGCGATCTCTGTCTCGATATTGGCTCTTATCATGTGTATGGAGGGGGAGACCGCTTTCATTTTTACGCCGAATTTATTGCCATGGCGTATCAGTGTCGGTTCTTCCATGGTAATATCGGAAAGTCCCGGATTTACCACGCCGTATCCCTTTGCCTGCACCTGCTGGAACGCGTCGGCAACTTTTTCGTAAGACTCTTTTAATCCCGCCATCTCCTTTATCATGGAAATCAATTCATATTCCCCCTGGATCGGGACGCCGGTGAGTTCGCTCATGTTTTCATAGTAGTATTTTTCCCCCAGATCCATGCGGATGCGCACGCATCCTAAGGCCGGATCCAGCTCCTCGATTTTTATCTTGGAAACGTAATGCTCCGGCGTTAGATCCATCCGGTAAACGTCCCTGGTCTTTTGCATCTGCCCTAGGATCCCGGAGGCGGTCTTTATGATCTCCGCTTTCATGGGATGGCCGGCCTCTAGCATCTCCGCCCATTTCGGAATGAAAAATTCCACCCGCGCCACCGGAAATTCATAGAGGACGCTCTCTAAGATTTTGTATATGTCCTCTTTGCGCAGCTGCTCGCAGTTGACGGGGAGGACAGCCGTCCGGTATTTCTCCCCCAGCTCCGAGGCCAGCGCCACCGTTTCATCGCTGTACGGCTTCCTGGAGTTTAAGAGTATCACATACGGCTTTCCTATCGCGTTTAGCTCCTCTGTGGCTTTCTCTTCCGCCTCTATGTAATTCTCCCTGCCCAATTCCCCGATGGTGCCGTCGGTCGTCACCACTATCCCAACGGTGGCGTGGTCGCGGATCACTTTTTCTGTCCCGATAGACGCAGCCTCCACAAAAGGGATTTCCCTCTCAAACCAGGGGGTCTTTACCATCCGTTTTTCCGATCCCTCCATATGCCCGGAGGCTCCCTCCACCATAAAACCGACACAGTCGATGAGGCGCACCTTGATCCGCACCTTTTCATCCGTCCTGCCCTCGTCCGGCAGCAGGATTTCCGCCGCTTCCTGGGGAATGAATTTGGGTTCTGTCGTCATAATGGTTTTGCCCGCCGCGGACTGCGGAAGCTCATCGAGCGTCCGCTCCTTCGCGTGTTCGTCTTCCATATAGGGAAGCACCATCAGATCCATAAACCGCTTGATGAACGTGGATTTTCCCGTGCGCACCGGTCCTACGACTCCTAAATACAGCTCCCCTCCCGTCCGGTTTTTGATGTCCTTGTATAGATCAAATTCTTTTTTTGTGCTGATTTCCATAAAAAAGGCCCCTTCCATAACTTATTCTAATTTATGAAAAGGGCCGGTCGTTTATGTCTTATTTTTCACTTTCTTTCCCGCATCTGCCTGTCATCTGCCGGGGACGCGCTACGCCCCATGACGCGGGCGGCGGCAGCGGTCACTTTGTCTTTACGCTCTCTGCTTTAGACCACGCGGAATAGAGCGTCTGTTTTTTCCCGTTATAGGTGACGGTTTTGTATGTCCTCACGCGCACATAATAGGTCTGTTTCCTCTTACGCTTCGTGATCTGATTGCTGGTCTTTGCCGCCCCCTTTGCCTTGAATGCCTCCGTCTTTGCTTTCCGAAAGTTCTTATCGGTACTGTAGCTGATCTCGTATCCGGTGATATCCGTTCCTTTCTGGGTCACAACCGCAAAGGCCGCCCTCTTTCCCGTCGTCTTTTTTATCGAGACAGCCTTGGGCTTCACCGTGTAGGTCAGTTTTTTGGCGCCGCTGTAATTTCCTTTGAGCCTGACCGTCACTTGATAGCATCCGCTCTTCTTTGGCGTCCCCTTTACAGAAACCGCGTAGTATTTAGAGGCGATGGCCTTTCCCCTGCTGTCCTTTACCACAACCCTTGGCTTTTGCTCTTTTCCGTTGTAGGTGACGCTTCCTCTGGAAAGCGAGATTTTGGAAGCTTTATAGATCACGGAGGTTTTTGTCTCCCCGCATTTTTCGCAGACTCTCTCCTGCGCGCCGTTTTCCGTGAGCGTCGCTTTCTTTGTCACCTTTGCGCTTCCAAAGCTGTGATCGCACTCCTCCGCGGCAGATCCAAGCGAGAAGAACTGTACCTGATAGGAAACTTTTTCCGCAAGCCCGGCAATCTCGACCTGATACTTGTCACCCGGCTGATAGGCAGCGCCTGACGGCCTAAAGATAATGCAGCCCGGCCTCCCGTAATTGCTGTTTTCCACATTGAAGTAACCGTCGGCTCCCGCCTCGGAAAAAATCCATTTCTTCCGATCTCCCAGGCGGGTCAGCGTAACCTTTACCGCGCTTTTGTCCACAGCGTCCCCCATGCTGATGCTCCACGGGTAATCATATCCAAAGTATTCCACCGGCATGTTCTGCGCCGGCCACGCCACGCCATAATAGTTTGCCGTGCCAAACGCATTGTCAAACGCGTACATCGCTGTATAAGTGCCGTTCGTATCGCTCACCCAGCCAAAGCCCGTCTTTTCCATCGACGGATTTAAGATCCAGCGGCGGTGTCCCACACGGGAGATATTGCCGGCGTCTCCATCCTCCATCCATTGACAGACAAGGCTGAAAGAAAGGCTCGTCTCCCAGCTGGTCCATGCAATATTGCTGCTGGCCGCGCCAGTTTTTCCCAATTCATAGAGGCTGTCGCTCATCCCCTCCGGCTTGTCTGGATAATGCGTGAGATTGCCATTCGCGGCATTTACCAGGGCAGCCGCCTGCGCCATCCGGGTATAGTCATCGTCAAGAGTCACATTCGCGTCAATCCCGGCGATGTAACGGATCGCGTTCATCATCGCAAGCGCCGACTGCAGGCTCTCCTTTTTGAGCGTTCCTGCCCGATAGGGTTTTTGTATGGATGCCTTCGTCCCATACTCGGTCGCGTTGTCCAGACTGACCTTGTTCTTTTTCAAGTAATCGCGGATCTGCTGCTGCGTGTGATACGCTACATGGATGCCCCTGCTCTCCGACGCATAGCAGACGCTCCCGCTCGCAAAAAACACCAGCAGGAACATCAGGAGCAGCCGTTTTCCGATATGTGTTTCCCTCTCTTTTCTAAATCCTTTCAAATCATGCACCTCCCTGTCAGAAAATCCATTTTGCTACAGTGTGATTATACCACAATCTCTCCCAAAAGTCATTCCCCTCTCTCCGCTCGTTTGTGTCGGTCACTGTCAAGTACTCGTTGGCATTTTCCCTGTTTTCTTTATGAGTCCGGATATCTGTCTATTGCATCGATCAGATCTTTGTTCTCTTTACGGTACAGCGCTTTTGCCAGGCTATCCGCCCCTTTGCAAGCGACTGGCCTTTAAGCGCTTTCCGCGCGGGGGAATCGAAAAGCGGCCTCGCCCGCAGGCGATGCCGCTTCCCGGGGTTCTTCCCCCTGCCCTCTTATCTGTTTTGAAATCCCCTAACGGGACAGCCGTGTTCCTAGCCAATAACCCCGGGTTTTCAGCTGTCCATCATATTTGTCTTTGTAAGTGATCCTGATCGTAGTTGACGCGCTCATGTCCTTACTCCAATAGCTATAGTAACTGTCCGGATCATAAGAACTCTGATAGCTATAAGAATAGTAGGATCCATACTGGCCGAAAGTGATCTTCTGGTTGTTCTTGACCTTTTTGGTCACTTGTTTTCCCTTCTTATTATAGGTAATCACCTCAATGCTCTTTAAGGCATACCCCTTCGCCATCTTGACAGACAGCTTAGCGCTCTTTTTAGTCGTATAATAAAAATCATAGACGTCTTTTCCATCTAACGTTACGGATCTGAACGGAGAATCATTTTTCGCATAAACCGTTACCTTGTGGGAACCGCGTTTCACCTTGCCGTTTTTGCTGTAGATATCAAATGTTACGGTGTATTTTCCCTCTTTTTTTGCATACAGACCGATTCGTGCAGAACTATTTGAAGCGGAACCGTATGATTCGGAATATTCACTCTGATACGTCTGCCTGGCAACCAGATTCTTGCTGCTGGTCTTCAGGTGCTTGATCTTGTCGCCAGGATTTTTGTAGGAAAACTCAATGGCATAGTTGTCATAACTTCCAGTATAGATGCGGACCTTGCTTGGCACGCTCCCCGTGTCAGCCGCCGCGACCGGAATGGCCGGCACCGCCATCAGGGCAACCGTCATGGCAGTCGCCAGGACTAATGCCAGGATCATGCTTGAGATTTTCTTGAATCGTTTCATATTAGCCTCCTTAAATATCGTTTTCCTAAATTATAGCTTATCCGGTGATTTTTGGCAACAAAGAGAAACAAAAAGTTTTAAATTTTGCGATCCTTCCTACAACAATGTTTCCATTTCGTCTAAGATCTCTCCGAATACGTCCAAGGCATCCTGGATCGGCTGTGGCGTTTCCAGATTCACGCCGGCGATCTTTAAAAGCTCCACCGGAGAAAGGGAACAGCCGCCGGATAAGAATTTTTTATAGCGTTCCACCGCGGGCGCTCCTTCTTTCAATATCGCATGGGCGATTGCCACAGCGGCGGAAAATCCGGTAGCATACTGATACACATAGAAATCATAATAAAAATGCGGGATCCTCGCCCATTCATAGGAGATTTCCTCATCGGATACCATATCCGGCCCGTAGTAGGCGCTGTTTAGCTCATGATAAAGGGCGTTTAAGGTTTCCGCGGTAAGGCTCTCTCCCCGCTCCACCATCTGATTGGTCCGCATCTCAAATTCGGCGAACATCGTCTGACGGTAGACCGTTCCCTTAAAGCTGTCCGAATAATGATTTAGCAGATACGCGCGCTCTTTTTGATCCTCCGTATTTTTTAACAGATATTCCATCAGGAGGATCTCATTGCAGGTGGACGCCACTTCCGCCACGAATATTTTGTACTGGGAATAGATATAAGGCTGGTTTGCGTTGGAATAATAAGAATGCATGGCATGGCCCATCTCATGCGCTAAAGTAAACATATTGTCCAGTGTATCGTTGTGGTTTAAAAGCACATAAGGGTGAACGCCAAAAGCTCCCGCGGAATAAGCCCCGCTTCTCTTTCCCTCGTTCTCATAGACATCGATCCAGCGGTTTTCAAATCCCTCCTTTACCTTTGCCACATAATCCTCCCCTAAGGGCGCTAATGCCTTTAATACCGTCTCCTTTGCTTCCTCAAAGGAAATCTTTCTGGCCGCGTCAGCAATCATAGGGGTGTAGATGTCATACATATGGAGTTCCTCTACGCCCAGGCATTTTTTGCGCAATGTTACATAGCGGTGCATTTTGTCCATGTTCTGATTGACGGTATCTACCAGATTATGATAGACGGAGGAGGGCACATTGTTGGAATCCACCGCCGCTTCCAGGGTGGACGGGTACTTTCTGGCGGACGCCTCAAAGGAGAGCTGCTTCACCTGACCGCTGTAGAGCGCCGCTAAAGTATTCGCGTACTGCTTATATACCCCGTAAAAGGCGAGAAAGGCGTCTTTGCGCACACGGCGGTCCGCAGACTCTAACAGCGGAACAAAATTCCCGTGGGAAATCCGAACCGTTTCCCCGTTCTCATCTTTGATTTCCGGAAATACAAAATCCGCATTGTTGAGAATGGAATAGACCACATCCGGCAGCGACTGCATTTCTCCCGCCGAAGCGATCAGCTTTTCCATTTCCGCCGACAGGGTATGCTCTTTCCTGCGCAAAATTTCCTCGATCTGTTTCCGGTAAAGCTCCAATTCCGTCCGCTCTTTTAAATATTGCTCTAATACGTTCTTCTCCGCCGCTAAAATTTCCGGTATGATAAACGCGGTTTTCCCGTTTATTTCCGTACTCATTGCCATTACCTTCTGGAACATCGCCTGGTGCGCCGCGTTTTTCTGATCTTCGTCATACAGGCGGTGCGCGTAATTTGCCGCCAGGTCAAATTTCTCACCCGCCCGGGCGCTTAATTCCAGCGTTTTTAATAAATCTTCCGCGGAAGACGCCACCTTTCCCTCATACCGCGCCAATTCTTCCACGAGAGAGGCAACTTCCTCAAGCTCCTTTTTCCAGTCCTCATCCGAGGCATACATATCCTTTAGATTCCATGTATGCTCTTCCTTTACTTCACTCCGTTTTAACAATTTCTCTGCCATAAAACCAGCCCTCTCTTTCTATTTATTTTTTGCCATATATTTCTAATTTACCTTTCCTCCCCTGAATTGTAAAGCATTGTTCCTGCGTTTCCGCAGTTTTATC
>CAZAMD010000007.1:0-50118 GCA_964486485.1 uncultured Roseburia sp.
ATGGCAAAAAGAATGCCGTAATTATGCGGCTTCAGGCGTTTCGCAAACGCCTAATCACTATTATAACGGAAAGGTGATTTTTTTTGTATAACAATCGTCGCGCACCCGCATAGCGGGTGGTTTAACGTTGAGTACGCTTCCGTTTCTCTGTTGAGAAACTCCAACGCACTCAACAGGGTCTATCCGACCCTTAAATAGAAAAGCAGGTTTCGAAGAACCTGCTTCAGACTGTAGACAAAGCGGCTCTGGGGTGCGAACCCTAGAGCCATTTTTCTTCTCTGCATTCGTAAACTGTTCAAAATATGCATAAAAGTTGATCTTAACGCATCCTTAAGTCCCCTTTCTTTCTTGATTTTTGCCAGTTTCTTTAAATTCATGCACGCAAAGGTTAACCCGGCTTTCATTTCCATCCGGGCTTTACCATACATCTGCGTATATCGTAATCCATGGTTCTCTTTTGCTGTTCCAAAGATCCTTTCTATGGCCTCTTTTCTGAGGGCATACAGTTCTTTCATTCCCAATGTCTGCCTGATATCCTCGCAGATTTCCATGTAAGGCTCCCATATATGACGAGTGATGGTTTTTACATGTTCTTTGCTTTCTGTACATTTCTTTAAATAAGGGCATGTAGCACAGATCGACCCACAACTCTTATATTCTCTGTATCCGTCCCTGTTGGTGGTGCGGTATTCCAATGTTTCATTATCGGGACAGATGTAGCAGTCATAATACTCATCATACGCATATTCATATTTTTTGAAGAAACCCTCTTTTGTCATAGGACGTTTATAAGGCAGCAATGGTCTGATGCCATCATCAATGAGAAGCTTTGCGATTGCCGGAGTTTTGTATCCTGCATCTGCTATCAGTGTTTCAATCCCGATATCTTTTATCTTGTCATAAAGGCCTTTAAAAGTCCTGCTGTCATGCTGATTTCCCGGGCTGATCGTGTAGCCGGGGATCCATCCGTTCTTATCGCAGGCTGTTTCTATCGCATACGCAAATACGTTTTTATGTTCCCCCTTACGGAACCATCCGCTTTCCGGGTCTGTGGCACTGCATCTGATCGTCCTGGCATCCTTGGGAATATCATCTGTGAAGCCCTTTGGGCCGCCTCCGGAAGACGGCGTATCATCACCGTCATTCCTGCCACCATCTTTTTCTCTGAGCGGCTTCTTTCGGTGGGCCTCCCTGTCTTCATTGATCTCCTTCTTCAGGAGTCCTTCATAAAAAAGTGCTTCCTCGCGGGCGATCCGCTTCTGCATCTTCTTGTTGTTTGCACGGGCCTTCACATGTGTTGCATCCACAAAAACCTCGGCCGGATCAACCAGCTTAAATTTATAACATTCCATCAGGATATGCGAAAAAACCTGTTCAAAAAGGTCTGTATCCTTGAAGCGTCTGGCTTAGAGTATAATTTTCATTGGCAAAAATAAAAGGAAGAGGCTGAAGTGGTAAAATAAAACTGGACACAGGGGTGTAAAAACTGGACACGCAGATATAATATTAAGGCAGATAAAAATCTAAGTGGTACAGGGAACACCGTAAAATGGACAGGAGGTTTGCCAATGAAGTACACGAAGGAGGAACGGCTGGACATCGCCAAACGGGTTTACGACCGCGAAATGACCGTCGAGGAAGCCGCAGTATGACGTCGCTCTCGCAAGGTCTTTGCCTATTCCCAGCTTCTGTAATCCCCACTGCCTCTTGCTTGGGACTTTCCATTGTTTCCAGATAATTACACATAGTCTTGTACGCAAATGTGCGTCTATATCATTCATCGCCATTTTCATAGAGCCGATTGCAAAGTAGTTTATCCATCCTCTGATTACCCAATTAAGCTGTTGCACCCTCACCGCAAATGCCATTGATTTTCTTCTCTCTGTCAGTTTCTTTAACATCCTCTTGAATTTCTGTACAGAATCCTTGTGCGGTCTGCACTTCCATTCTTTCGTCTTAGAATCTTTCCAGAATCCGAAGCCAAGATATTTGAGGTTCATCGGTCTTGTTATGTGCGTTTTATCTGCATTTACTTTCAGACCAAGCTTCCTCTCTATCCAGTCTGTTATCGAATCCATGACACGTCTGGCACTTGCTTCGCTTCTGACTGCTATCACACAGTCGTCAGCGTACCTCACGGAGCGCAATCCCCGTCTTTCCAGCTCTTTGTCCAGTTCATTCAACATAATATTAGACAGCAGCGGCGACAAATTTCCGCCTTGCGGCGTTCCCCGTTCCGTTTTCTCATATCTGCCTTGCACCATCACGCCTGCTTTCAGATATTTCCGTATCAGCGATTCCGTGTCTCCGTCATTTATGATGTTGTGGACAAGGCTCATCAGCTTATCCTGTGGTACATTATCGAAGAATTTCTCCAAATCTATGTCCACAATCCACTCATATCCCTCATTGAGAAACATGAGCATATCTTTGACTGCCATTTCACAACTTCTGTTTGGACGAAATCCGTAACTGTGGTCTGAAAACAACGGTTCGCACATTGGACTGATCACCTATGCTATTCCTTGCTGGATTACCCTGTCCATAACTGTCGGTATTCCGAGTTTTCTTTTGCTTCCGTCAGGCTTCGGGATTTCCACACGCCTCACGGGCTGGGGTTTGTAACTCCTTTCTCTGATTTGCTCCCTGATACTGTTCCAGTTCTCACGGATATATCCGTCCAGTTCCTCAAGCTCCATGCCATCAACGCCGCCCGCACCTTTATTGGCACAGACTTTCTTGTACGCTTCATTCATGTTCTTTTTGTCCAGTATCTTTTCTAACAGCTCTGACATGCTTTGTGTGCTTCGCTCCTTTCCGCTCCCTGCGGTTCGTCCTATGTTTATGCGTTTACGGCTCATATACGTTTCGCCTGCATCCGCTCGTCGGATATTCACAAGTACATACATTTGTCTGCACGGTTACATTGTTCAGCCCTTCGGTTAATGCAATTTTTTTTGCGTTTTCCTACTATGGCTTCTGCTGACTTCTCACAGTTCGTTGTTACTCGGCTAATGGAACCGCTGTGAGACCTCACGGGATAAGTCCGTGTTCTTTCCTCGTCTACCATCCCGATTTACGCACATGTGTTACGGCTACCTTTGGGGCTTCGTTGCTTTCAGCCAACTTACCCAACATGTACGCCTTTATATCGGGTTTCTGTCCGTAGGGCTACGATTTCGCTATCCCTTCTTCTCGCCTGCACCTCACGATACAAAACCTTGGGAGTCGCTATAAAGTTCATTGGCAGCTACGCCTATGTGGACTTTCACCACAGAACACGGGCATGCCCGTCATACAGAAAAATGGCTTTAGGGTTCGCACCCTAGAGCCGCTTTGTCTACAGTCTGTCTGCACCAGCTTGGTGCAGTTTTTGATTTTCACTAATTTCTGCACCAACCTGTTGCAGTTTTAGGCTGTTTAAATCGATACTGTCTTCAATCGTATGAGTCATTTCTAAAAACATATCACTTGCAGAATAAAACAAGTACCATTTTTTCATATTCCAAAGATTTCTTGCTGAAAAGCCTTTTGCATCAGGAAATTCATTTTATTCCCCATTTCTTCATGATTTTTTCATTCAAAATCTCAATCAATTCACTTTTTGAGATAATCATTGTACTTATTCCTGCTTTTGGTACGGCTTGCCCTGTTGTCCTCTGTGTTTGCCATTCTTATACCTCCCCTGATAGTATCGACAAATGCCTGATTGTGATTTCATGAAAAAAGGAAACTCCTAAGGCAGCGTCTCTTCCACCGCCTCCATAAAATACATCCTGGAACCAAAGTCCGGAAAATACCGCACTTCATTATTATATCCTGTGGCAGTAAACGCCTGCTTTAAGAGGACGCCCCCGTACATCAGGGCGTCCCCGTACACCTGATAATCCTCCGTCTCTCCCTCCATCTTTATGAATTTGGCCGCCAAATGATGGGTAAGAGAATCCTGACGGATATGGATCGGCGATACGGTGTTCACCAGATCCCCGAAATTTTTCAGGTCAAATTTCAGACTGCGGTTATAAAAATGGTATTTCTGTTCCGGAATCAGTCCTTTTGCCTTGTAGTATCCAAAGGGCGCATTCGGGACGGTCAGCTTCTGCATGAGAAATCCCACTGCCTTTTTCCGATCCTTAGAGACACAGGTCCACTCCATCACGTTTCCCATGCCGTTGCTTAAGGAAGTCGCATAAGAAGCCTCCATGCCATGAAAGCTCCTGCCCCGGTAAAAATCCCCGAACTGCAGCACGTCCCGCCATTCCTTGTAGAGGGCAATCTGCTGTTTCACCGCCGCCAAATCTTCTTTTTTCATATCACAGAAATTCAGCTCGTAGCCGCAGACGCCAAAGGCAGCCACCTGAAACCGTGTCTCAAGGGGAGTCACCCTTAACGTCTGGTGATTTGGAGCGGCGGATACATGGGCGCTGACCACAGACATGGGATAGCCGTAACTGTAGCCGTTTTGGATTTCCGCCCGGCAGAGAGCGTCCGTATTGTCACTGCCCCATATCTGTGGAAAATAGCAGAGCATTCCTAAGTCAAAGCGGTTTCCTCCCGCCGCGCAGCCCTCAAATAAAATCTTCGGAAAACGCTCCGTCAGTTCCCTCATGCATCGGTAAAGTCCCAGTATATAGCGGTGCGCCACCTCTCCCTGCCGCTCCGGTGGAAGCTCCTTGGAGAAATAATCGGTAAAGGTACGGTTCATATCCCATTTTACATAGGAGATTTCCGCGGAGGAGAAAACCTCCGTCATTTTTTCAATGATAAAATCCTGTACCTGCCTGCGTGTCAGATCCAAAATCCGCTGGTTGCGCCCCTCCGTATGCTCTCTTCCCGGAATGTCAATGACCCAATCGGGATGATTTCTGTAGAGATTGCTGTTGACATTCACCATTTCCGGCTCCACCCAGATACCAAAGGAGAGGCCTAAGGCTCTGATTTTTTCCGCCAGACCGGAAAGGCCCCCCGGCAGTTTCTTTTTGTTTACTTCCCAATCCCCAAGGGATTGTGTGTCGTCGTCTCTGGATCCAAACCACCCGTCATCCATGACAAAAAGCTCTATCCCCGCCTCTTTTCCCGCCTTTGCCAAAGACAGGAGCTTCTTTTCGCTGACGTCAAAGTAGGCGGCTTCCCAACTGTTCAGCAGCGCCGGACGCACTTTCTTTTTCCAGAATCCTCTTACAATATGTTCCCGAATAAAGTCATGAAGCTTTAAGCTCATACCCTGATAGCCCTCATAGGAGTACGTCATCACCGCCTCCGGCGCCTCAAAGGAATCCCCAGGCTCTAACAGAAAACAAAACGGCCGGGGATTGATTCCCGTCACAAGGCGCATCTTGCCAAAGCCTGTGACTTCCACCGCCTCGTAATGGTTGCCGCTGTATATGAGATGGAAGCCGTAACAATCCCCGCTCTCCTCGGTCGTGTGCTCTCTTCCCAGCATGACAAAGGAGTTGGCGCGGCTTGAGGTAGTGCCTGTGTAGGAGGAATTGACGTGTTTCCCCGACAGCATCCGCACCGACCGGCGGTCCATCTCCCTGGCCCACTCCCCCTGAAACGTGGTAAACACGTAATCCGATGTGCTGAAATCCAGCTGTAAACTCATAAGCCGCAGTAATTTTATCGTTTCGCTGCCATGATTGCAGATCTTCGCGCTTCTGCTGATGACGTCACAGTCTTCATAGACATAATAGTGCAGCTCCAGCAGAATCTGGTGATGACGCTCTGACAGCGTAATGCACAGATGATCCACTTCTCCGCTCTCGTCATAGGAACCCGGCAAGGTCGCAAAAGGCTCTTTTCCTTTCGTGATTTCCGCCTTTTGGAAACGAAAATCCGAAGTCATGCTTCCGTCTGCATAAGTCACTTCCACAAACGGCTCCCGGATATCCCCCTTGCCGTAAGAGGACGTCTCAAGACGGACGTCCTCTAAGGAATATGTGGTTTTCTCTAACACGTTGGTATTCCCCGGGGCAAAGACGGTTTTTTCAAACAATGCCTCCCCCGGCATCGTAATCTTTCTCCCGTAATGGAGATGCTCTAAATGACCGCTTTTCATTACCCGGAATACATAGGAGGTATTTGCGGTCGTAAGGGTAAATATTTGATTCTCCGCTTTTATCATAAGGAATCCTTCTCTTTCTTCATTTCCGCTGCACAGTCTCTATCACTGCCCGCCGCGCGCTTTTTTCACTTCCTCTGCGATTTCTTCTACCTTCTTTTCATTCAGGATATAATTCTTGTGGAAGATAGCAATCGCTATGAGCAGTCCCACGATGGGGATCACGGTCATCGTCATGCGCAGTCCCACCACAGATCCTGCCGCCGCCTCTACAGAAGCCTGCGTCTCAGAGGTGTCATTGCTCAAATGGCAAAGGCTTAAGGTAATGGCCGCTGCCAATGCCGCCACGCCGGAAGCCAGTTTTACCACAAAGGTCTGCATGGAGAAAATGATGCTCTCATCCCTCCTGTGATTCTTTAATTCACCGTAATCTACCGTGTTGGCAAGGAAGATGGTCGTAAGCACCGACAGCATTCCGTTTGCCGCAAAGATAAAAAATCCCGGGATAAACAGTAAAAATACATTGGACATATTCGTAAACGCTAAGATCAACAAGGAAATATATCCCACGATCGCCATAGCAAAGCTGACATAAAATACCTGGATGGTATTTAAAAATTTCCTCAGAAGAGGGAAAAACAGCATCATGGATAAAATCTGAATCGCGCCGCCGAAGGTGTTAAACAATGTGTAGCTGTTATACCAGCCGCTGCCGCCAAAGTCGTATTTAAAAAAGTAAATGACCAGGTTGGAGGTAATATAGATGGAGCAGTTAATCAGTACGATGGTAAACACTACCGTCATCGCCTGATCGTTCTGCACCAGGGCCTGAAACATCTGCCTTACCGTGGGCGTATCCATATCTACCGTAGATTTTTCTTTGATGTTTACACAGGTGATTACAATAAATATCACAAACAAAACGGCTATGCACAGGGCAAACCACCGGAAGCCTTCCCGCTCGTTATTCTGCCCCAATAGATACACACATTTCATAGTGATAATGGTGACGATGGCGGAACCCACACCCGCGCACGAACGCGCCAGAGTGGAAAGCCCCTCTCTCTCTTTTCCTCCCTCCGTAAATGCCGGTATCATAGACCAGTAGGGAATATCCATCATGGTATAAGTGACGCCCCAGAGAATGTAAGTAACTGCCGCATAGGCAACAAGACCTTTCCCGTCAAGGGCGGGCGGAGCGGCAAACATCACATACAATAGAATCGCATTGAGAATTGTTCCGACCAGCAGCCATGGGCGGAACTTTCCCCATCTCGTTTTTGTCTTTGCCACAATAATACCCATGATGGGGTCGTTAAACGCATCAAACACGCGGGCTCCCAATAAGATCATTCCCATGGCAATGGCATTTACCCCTAAAATGTCCTGGTAATAATATAAAATATAACTCGCGGAGAGCATGTAAACCATGTCCTTTCCCACGGCTCCCAACCCGTAAGAAAATTTTTCTTTTCCTGTCAGCTTCATATCAATATCCTTCTTTCTTATTTATGACTTTTATCGTTTTTCACCTTTTTCCTTTAATTGGAAGGCAAGCTTTACCACCTCATAGGCCCCGTCATAAATACCGCTGTTTTTATTTCTTTCGATACTGTCGCACATATCAAATATCATGCTCTTTTCTTTTAAGAATAATTCCAGCATCTGCAGCGTATGGGGGATATCTTTACACTCTAAGGTTCCATCGCCAATCTCGGAGGAATGGATCGCGCCCCACTGTTCATGGCCTCCGACCCTCTGGATGAAGAGCTTTGGCACGGGATAAAAGGAGAGTTCGCTCGGCTTTGTCACTAACACATCACAGCTTCGCATCAGAAGGTTCGTCGCATAGACTGCCTCAAAAATATTTTCGTGCCAGAAACCGTGAATCCCTATCACATTTCCGGTGAGAGCCTCTTTCGCGAATTTCTTTGTCTCCTCCCACTGATTGAAGTGCTCTCTGGACAATCTTCTCATCCCCGGGATTTCCTTTTGCAGCTCCTCCCAGACATTCCGGTAATCACCCACGTTGACATAGAGCGCCGCCCTCTTTGCACGAATCTCCGGAAGCAGATAGCGGATGATTTCCGCAAAAATCTCCTTTTGCGCCCCCGCGCCCCCGATTGTCAAAAGAAACCGCATGGGCTTTCCCTCTTCCTTTCTCTTTCTCCGTAAAGCGCAGTCGCTCTCGATATGAGAAACCAGCTCGTGATCCACATAATGTCCGGTATAGACAAGATCCTCTTCCGGCATGGGATGTAACACCTCCTGCCCCTGCATACCGTTTAAGATACGGTACCCCTGATAAGCATAATGAGTCTGGACGGTGTGTACGCTTCCCTCCGCAAAATGAAGCGCCATCGGCCAGTTGTCCGGCACCGCGTTGACCACATATTTCATATTGGCATGAATGGCAGCCTGCGCCGGCCATACATGGGTCGCCGCCACCGGTATTTCTTTCGGCACGTTCCGGTAGACAGGAGCCATCAGCTCCGCGTTTTTCTGATCGGAAGAATTGTAGGAGAGTTTTCGGAATCCTTCATAGTTCAAGGGTTCCCACACGAAGCGGTTAAACAGCCGGCTCTTTGCGGAAATCCTTGAGCCTAAAGAATACAGATTGTTCTGGGCGCTGATCACCTTCGTGCAGGTGGTTTGCTGATAGGAATTTAAGTCCATCCAGTAAGGCGTATATCCCATGGAATGTGCCGCGGAAGCGATGGCCATGGAAATACGGTAATGACCAAAACCCATGCGGATATTTCCCACGATCAAACCCTTTTCTGTGTCAAAGCTGCCTTTTCCTTGCGTTCCCTCCTCTCCTAAGAGGACGTCATAAATGCCCAGTAAATCTCCCAGATACGGATTTTTTTCCAAAATAACGGGATAATCCCGGTTGCTGTCATTTCCAAATTTTTTTGCATATTTCTTTTTGGATCTCACAGCTTTCTGATACGTTTTTTCCGTCATAGGATTTCCAAAGATTTCTTTTGATTTTTCTTTCATATGCCTCTCCTTTTTCCATGTTTTCTCTGACCTGCCGTTTCCCCTCCTGTCCCTTTCGCTTCTCCCGTTTTTCATAAACGGCGGGGCACCGATCGCCCTTTCCAGAGACATGACGCAGGATTGCACATGGCGCTGCAGAACGGCTGCGATTTTGAGCAAAGAATGCACAGGCCATTTGCATTTTGCCCCGCAGGTAGAGTATAATAACATTATTATACACGATTTTTTCCCGAAATGGAGATTTTTATGGATAACGAGCAAATAAAACAGATTTTACAGCAGATAGCGCAGGGCTCTCTTTCCGCGGAGGAAGGGTATCTCAAGCTGAAGGTCGCCCCTTTTGAGGACTTAGGCTATGCCAAGGTGGATCACCACAGGCGCATCCGGCAAGGGGTTTCAGAGGTCATTTACGGCGCGTCCAAGACAAAAGAGCAGATGGAGGGCATTATTTCCAAGCTGCTCGCCCACTGTCCGGAAAACATTTTGATCACCCGGCTGTCGCCGGAGGCGGCGGATTATCTGAAAGAGCGCTTTTCTCTTTTTTATGACGCGCTTTCCATGGTCGGCGTTGTAAACCGCACCAGGCACCTCTCTGCCTCCGGCGATATTGTCGTTGCCACCGGAGGCACCAGCGATATCCCTGTGGCGGAGGAAGCGGCCCTTACTGCCGAGACTTTGGGCAATCATGTGACGCGGCTTTATGACGTGGGAGTGGCGGGGCTTCACCGCCTGCTTTCCAATATGGAAGTCCTCTCCTCCGCCAATGTCATTATTGCGGTGGCCGGCATGGAGGGCGCGCTCGCCAGCGTCATCGGGGGGCTTGCGGACTGTCCGGTCATCGCGGTTCCTACGAGTGTCGGTTACGGGGCGAATTTCGGCGGCGTCTCCGCTCTTTTATCCATGTTAAATTCCTGTGCCAGCGGCGTTTCCGTAGTAAACATCGACAATGGATTCGGAGCGGGGTATCTTGCCAGCATCATCAATCATAAAATCGGACACATCGATGAAAGGAGAATGTCAGATGAAAACACTGTATTTGGAATGTAATATGGGCGCCGCCGGAGATATGCTGATGGGCGCTCTCTATGAAATCTGTCAGGAAAAAGAACTGTTTTTGCAAAATATGAACAAGGCGTTCGCGCCTTATGGGGTATCCATTTCCGCGGAATCTTCCAAAAAATGCGGGATCACCGGAACCCATATGAAAATTTCCATCGGCGGCAGGGAAGAGGGCGCTGAGGAACATTCCCACAGCCCCCACGCTCCGGGAGAAGCCATGCGGGCCCACAGCCATCCTGAGCCAGAGCAGAGCCATGGCCGCGCTCATTCGGGGAAAGGCCATGTCCACCGGGATTACCCCACGCTTTTAGAGGAGATCCGCGCGCTCTCCCTCCCGGAAAAAGTAAAGGCAGATGCCGTTTCTATCTACACCTCCCTCGGAAACGCGGAAGCCGCCGTGCATCAGACCACTTTGGAACAGATCCATTTCCACGAAGTCGGCTCGCTCGACGCCCTGGCAGATGTGGCCGGCTGCTGCTATCTTTTTTCGCTGATCGCGCCGGAGGAAATCCTCTGTTCCCCCATCCACCTGGGAAGCGGTTTCATCACCTGCGCCCACGGGACTCTGCCCGTTCCAGCTCCCGCTACCGCGGAGCTTTTAAAAGGCATTCCGAGCTATACCGGCGCCATCACCGGAGAACTCTGCACGCCTACCGGAGCCGCCATTTTGCGCCATTTCGCCACGCGTTTTTCCGCCATGCCACCGCTTTCCACAGATGCCATCGGCTATGGCATGGGAGTGAAGGATTTTGAAACCTCCAACTGTGTCCGCGCTTTTCTCGGAGAACGCTTTCCGGGGCAGTCGCCTGGCATTTCTGCGCAGGCTGCTTTCTCCGCAAAAGAGGCTCCCTCCCCTTATTCCGACACCGTGCTTTCCATTTCCTGCGTCCTCGATGATATGACAGGAGAAGCCATGGGACTTGCCACTGAGATCCTTTTGGAAGCCGGGGCGTTGGATGTTTACACCACTCCTGTGCAGATGAAAAAAAACCGTCCCGGCATTCTTCTGACCTGTTTCTGCCTCCCGGAAGAGCGGGAAACCTTTACAAAACTGTTCTTTTTGCACACCTCTACCCGGGGCGTCCGCTATCAGGCCTTTGAGCGCGCCAAGTTAGAATCCTCTTTTGAGACCCGATGCGCTTCCTGCGGAACTATCCGCGTGAAAAAGAGCAGCGGCTACGGAATCGAAAAGGAGAAACCAGAATTTGAAGATTTAAAAGCGATCGTGCAGAAACAGCATTATTCCGTCTCCCTCGAAGAGGTGCAGAAGCAGTTCCGGCAGCAGCCGTAAGCCCTGGAAGGCACGATGCGCGGGGATCTTTGCTGAAAAAAACAGTCCGGGAGGGCCTTGAGACAGCGCCTTACCGGACTGTTCCATATCCGCGGGCATTCCGCAAGCGCGGCATATGCTAATCTTCGATTTTTAACACTTCCGTTCTGATCTCCATACGGACGCTGCTCCGGTCCTCCCTGTGCAGATCGAACAGCAGCACCCACAACTGATGGATCCGGTCTAGCAGGATGCGGGAAGCCTCCACGCTGTGGGGCAGCAGGGTGCGCAGATCGAAAACCCGCACGCCGAGAGGCGGCAGGAACACCATATTGCTGGTGGAAATCCTCTCTCCCGCGGTCTTGATCATTTCATAGGTGATCATGCAAAATTCTTTCCCCTTATACTGGCAATTGTAGGAGACATAGCACTCATCGACGGTCCAGGTGACGCCGTCTTCTGTCTCCACCGGCTTATCCCCGGGATCGTTTCCCTCCGTGGTCTGCACTTCCACATTCCAGCGGATCTTTTTCTCTTTTGTCGCTTTCATCAATTCTTCGATCTCATGGTATAACTCTTCCTGCTTTTTCATGTCCTCTTCCCCTCCAGGCTGCCGCAAGCCGCCGTTGGCAAACTGCCTTTTCAAGCTGCCATTCCAAGCTGCCATTGGCAAGCCTTTTCCTTATGATCTTCCATCTGTGTCATGTTTCTTCTTTTCTCACATAGATATCAGAGAGATTCTCCAGGATCGCCCCCGCGACATCCGGCTTGTTCATCGTATAGATGTGCACATGATTCACGCCGTTGGCGATCAGGTCAATGATCTGCTCCGTTGCATAGGCAATGCCCGCCTGCTTCATGGCTTCCGGTTTTCCCCCAAAGCGGTCTACAATGGCCGAAAAGCGCGGCGGGATCCTGCTGCCGGAAAGGGAAATGATATTCTTTACCTGGCTGGCATTGGTGACCGGCATGATCCCTGCCGCCACCGGCACGTCAATCCCTTTTTTCAGCACCTTATACAGGAAATTATACAGGATATTATTATCAAAAAACATCTGTGTGGTCAAAAATTCACAGCCGGCATCCACCTTTTCTTTCAGATGCTCTAAGTCTTCAAAGATGCTGGCAGCCTCGGGATGCCCTTCGGGATAACAGGCGCCCCCGATGCAAAAATCCCCCTGAGCCTTGATATCCGCGATCAGCTCACTGGCATGGCGATATTGATCGGGCAGCGGGAAATCCGCATTTTGGGGAACATCTCCCCGCAGCGCCAGTATATTTTCTATCTTATGCGCTTTCAGTTCCCTGATGACAGAGGAAACTTTTTCTTTCGTAGAAGAATAACAGGTCAGATGCGCCAGCGCCGGTATCCGGTTCACGCTGCTGACCTCATCGGCAAGTTCCACGGTATAATCAGATGTGCCTCCCGAGGCTCCGTAGGTGACGCTCATGTAGGCCGGCTTTAATCTGGCCATATCTTTTACGATCTTTTTATAATCCGCCAGCTGCGCTCCTTTTTTCGGCGGAAAAAGCTCGCAGGAAATCGTCACTTCATCGGAGTTCAATAATTCTGTTACTCTCATTTCTCCCTCTCTTCCGGTTTTTCATGGCGTGCCATCCCCTAAAAGCTCCTCAGCTTGTCTGTCCCGTCATCTATGGTATTCTCGATTTTGCGTATGACAGCGTGGTAAGAATAGCCCTCATTTACCTTTACTTCTATCCGGTCGCCGACTTTATGCCCCATCAGCGCTTTTCCAAGGGGCGACTCATTGCTGATGCGGTTTTTCAGGGAATTTCCCCTGACGGTCGTGACTAGCTTATAGACTTCCTCCTCACCGTCCTCCTCGAAATACACCGTGACGGTATTGTTCATCCCCACCTCGTCTTCTGCTGATTCCGTGGAGATGATCCTGGCCGTCTTTATCATTTTCTCAAGATACCGGATGCGGCTCTCATTCTGATTCTTGTCTTTTTTCGCCGCATGGTATTCAAAGTTCTCGCTCAGATCTCCATGCGCCCTCGCTTCTTTCACCGCTTCCAGCGCCTGCCTGCGCACCACCAGCTTGCGGTATTCTATCTCTTCCTCCATCCTCTGAATGTCCTGTTCGGTCAATTCGTCGTACATGGATTTTCCCTCCTTCATAGGTATTTATTATACTGTTTTTTCATTTCCCCGTCAAATGCTATCGTTTCAATCTCCGCCTCAAACGGCCTTTTCCCGCACACGGACAGGCAATATGCCTCTCCTATGGGATAGGTATGGAGGAACCATGGTTCCGGCTGTTTGATTCCATCCTCTAACACACAAAAGGACCGCAGAGAAATGCGCAGTCCTCCTCCCACTGCCTTGACATAGCTTTCTTTCCGCGTCCAAAGCTCCGTGAATTTCCGCTCCCTGCAGTTTTCCCACCGCTTTTCCTCTAAATACCGGCATTCTTCCGGGCAAAAAAAACGTTCCGCGATTTTTTTCCCATCCATTCTGATCCGTTCCACATCTATCCCGACAGGAAAACTGTCAAAAGCCGCGGCAACAAGGTTTCCCGAATGGGACAGGCTAAAACAGATATCGCTCCGCTCCTTTAACAAAGGTTTTCCATGTTCCCCTGTATCCAGGGAGCTGTATTCCAGCTCCGAATCCGGAGAAAGCGTAACGCCGAAGCGGTTCAGGCCATATTCCAGCAGCATCCCCGCTCCGAGGCTCCTCTGCCTATCCTCCTGCCCGCGGCATTTCCAGACATCCTCCCGCCGTGCCGCGGGCAGTCTTTCCAGAAAGGAGCGGAACCGTTCCTTCCTCTGCAGGGGCGAGACGTCCGCTATATATACTTTCATTCTCTTTCCTCCGTCAGCTGCTTTTCCAGGTCACGGCCTAAAACTGCATGTATTCCACATAACGCTCCTGAAACCCCTGCTGCATTGCCAGATTGATCTCCTCCGCGCTTTCCGCAAGCCGCGCCATTTCTGCTCCGGCTTCCGGCTCCAAAAGGCAGCGCTTTGCCCCCTCCAGGGCACTGTTTCCCGCCCCTGACACTTTTCCCCGGAAACCCTCCGGCAGCATCCCGATCCCTATGGCTTTTTCCGGATCCAGGGCAAATCCGAATCCGCCGGCCGCCAGAACCCGGGACACCTGCCCTACGGCAATCCCGGCGTGTTCGAGCAGAAGTTCTATGCCCGCCCGGATCGCCGCCTTTGCCATCTGCACCTGGCGGATATCGTCCTGGGTGAAGAACAGGCGGTCTTTCACCACCGGATATCCTTTTTGTTCATAGACCGGCCGCAAAGTGCCGTTTTCATCTATCAGGCGGTGCTTGCGCAGCTCATACACAAGGTCGATCACGCCTGTTCCGCACAGACCCTCCGGCGGCTGCCTCCCGATGGTCTTTACCACCAGCCTCTCCCTGCCAAACAGCGCCGCATGGGCAATAGCGCCCGGCACTCCCGGCATTCCGCAGCTGATGCTGCCTCCCTCTAAGGCTGGTCCTGCCGCCGCGGAAGTCACAAAGAGGCGGCGGTCCGCGTACAGCGCCATCTCGCCGTTAGTGCCGATGTCTAGCAGCATGGCGTTCTCCGCGCCTGCCGGTGGGCTGCCCATCCCCTCCGCAAAGCCATCCGCGGAGCCGCACAGGCCGGTACTGTAAATCCCCGCCACAATATCCGCTCCCACAAAGGCGGAAATCCCCGGAAGTATCGTGATGTTTGCCTCATACTCCCCATCTCCGAACACCTGTTCCCAGCTTTTTTCCTGCAGGGAGAGGGAGACTGGCCGGAAAGGCGCCACGCCTAATCTTTCACAGGAATATCCCAGCAGGAAATGGCACATGGTGGTGTTCCCCGCGACCGCAAGGTGCTTTATCTGCTCTTTCCCGATCCCCTCCCTGGCGCAGAGTTCCCGGAGCAAGGAGCGGATATCTTTCTGTATGCTGTCCCGCAGCTCCTGTAAGGCTCCCCCATTAGCCGCCCGGATCCGGGAAATCACATCCGCCCCATAGGCCCTCTGGTGATTGACAGAAACCGCTGTCTGGCACGTCTCTTTCGTGGAGAGGCAGACAAGGGACGCGGCCAGGGCCGTAGTGCCGATATCCAGGGCTGCCCCGTAAGCCGCCCGGCTCCGCTCCTTTTCCGATCCGTTTCCAGAAGGCTTGCGGCAGCGGTCATTTTCCCGGAAAAACCCTGTCTCTGCCGCCATATCCTCCCGGGGAGAAAGGCGGATCTCACAGTCTCCCTCTGGCACGGAAAGGCAGGCCAGCCGCCATCCCTGCCGCAGCTGCTGTTCCGAAAGCTTTTCTTTCTCCCCCTCCGAGGGTTCCGGCGCCCCGCTCTCATAGCGCACCAGGCATTTGCCGCACGTCCCATTCCCCCCGCAGGGCGCGTCCACAGAAATCCCATGCTCACGCAGCAGTTCCAGCAGTGTTTTTTTCTGATTTTCCTTTGTCTCAATCCAGAGAGGCTCTCCTCCCGGTCTTTGCAATACGATAGCAGCCATCATGGACCCCTGCTTTTACGCCTCCTTATTTACGCCTCTTATTTATGCCCCTTAAAATCGATCCTCCGCTTGTATCTTTTTCTGCATCCCGTTATAATAGTCAGGTAACCATTCACTTTATATATTGTTTATCACAGAATGCATAGAAAAGAAAGGGTTTTTTATGATGAAATTCATTTCCTGGAACGTCAATGGCCTCAGAGCCTGTATGCAAAAGGGGTTTATGGACTTTTTTTCAGAGGCGGATGCGGATGTCTTCTGCATTCAGGAATCAAAATTGCAGGAGGGGCAGATCGACCTGGATCTGCCCGGCTATTATCAATACTGGAATTATGCCGAGAAAAAGGGCTACTCCGGCACAGCCGTCTTTGCGAAAAAAGAACCCCTCTCCGTCTCCTGCAGCATCGGCAGGGAAGAACACGACAAAGAGGGGCGCGTCATCACCTTGGAGTATGAAGATTTCTTCCTGGTGACCTGTTACACGCCAAATTCACAGAATGAGCTTGCCAGGCTCCCCTACCGTATGCAATGGGAAGAAGACTTCCTAGCCTTCCTGCAAAAGCTAGATGCGGCAAAACCGGTCATTCTCTGCGGCGACCTGAATGTGGCGCACGAAGAGATCGACCTGAAAAATCCAAAAACGAACCGGAAGAATGCCGGTTTTTCCGATGAGGAGCGGGAAAAGATGACGAAACTGCTGGCGGCGGGCTTTACCGATACGTTCCGTTATTTTTATCCCGACACCGAGGGCGTTTATTCCTGGTGGTCCTATCGGTTTAAGGCAAGAGAGAAGAACGCCGGATGGCGCATCGACTACTTCATCACCTCGGACCGTCTGCGGGATCGTCTGGCAGGCGCCAAGATCCACACCCAGGTGACCGGCTCCGATCATTGTCCGGTGGAGCTGCTCCTGCACTGAGATACCGCCGCTTCCAGCTGCCCCAATGCCTGCTCTAAGACGCTTCTTGGGCAGGCAATGTTGATGCGCTCAAATCCCTCCCCCTCCGCTCCGAACATACTGCCTGTATCCAGCCATAATTTTGCTTTCTCCGCGATCATGACCTGCCGCTCCTCCTCTGTCAGTCCCAATCCGCGAAAATCCAGCCAGATGAGGTAAGTTCCCTCCGGTTCTATCAGCTGGATCTCCGGCAGATGCTCTCTGAGATGATTCCGGACAAATTCCAGGTTGCCCTTTAAGTACTCTTTTAATTCCGCAAGCCATTCCCCGCCCTTTTCGTAGGCCGCCTGGGCGGCGGCGAGTCCCATGACATTCACCTGGCTGTAGCCCGTCCTTGCGACAGCATCCTTAAATTTTTGCTTTAATCCGTGATTCGCCAGGAAGATATTGGAAATCTGCAATCCCGCCAGATTAAAGGTTTTGCTCGGGGAAGTGCAGATGATGCTGTTCTCCGCGTATTCCTCTTTCAGCGAGGCAAATACATGGTGGGTGTGCCCCGGATAAGTGAAATCACCGTGGATCTCATCGCTGACGACTAAGACGCCGTGTCTTAGGCAGATATCCCCCATTTTCCGCAATTCCCATTCTTCCCACACTCTTCCCACCGGATTGTGGGGGCTGCAGAGAAGAAACAGCTTCACGTCATTGGCAACGATCTTTTCCTCAAAATCATAAAAATCGATCTCATAGCGTCCCCCTGACAGCTTTAACGGATTGTTGACCCGCTTCCTGTGATTTTTCTGAATGATCTCCCCAAAGGGATAATAAATGGGCTGCTGCAGCAAAATGGCATCCCCCTCCCTGGTAAATGCCCGGATCGCCGCCGCAATGGCAAAGACCACTCCCGGCGTCTTTACGAGCCACTGACGCTTTGGCTCCCATCCGAAGTACTTCTGGTGCCAATGGGAAACGGCTGCAAAATAGTCTTCTTTTCCCTCGCTATAACCAAAAATGCCATGGGAAACGACCTGGCCTAACCGCTCTCTGATTTCCGGCGCTGTCCGAAAATCCATATCGGCGACCCAAAGAGGCAGCACGTCCTCGCTCATGCCTCTCTCTTTCGCGAAATCATATTTCAAGCTGTTTGTTCCCCGGCGTTCCACCACTGTGTCAAAATCATATTTCATCGTACTCCTCATTTCTACAGCCTGCCCGATCGGAAACCCGCTTTCCCCGGCATCTGATTCTCATTTTTATTTTCATTGTATTCATATAGAATTAGTATGATATTATCATTTTATGGCGATGGAGTCAATACGGACATGGCTCATGCAAAAAAAGAGGCATTGCGCAATGCAATCCCTCAAAAACTGTCATGATCTTCCGTGATGGATATCCCGGATCGGGATGTTGGCAAACAGCGCCGGCACTGTCCCGTTGTTGCCCTCAGACTCCGTCTGGGTCAGCTGGATATCTAAGCCTTCCGTGTCAATGTCCATGTATTTGGAGATTACCTGGATGATCTCGTTTTTGATCTGTTCCATCATCTCTGGAGAGCAGTTTGCCCGATCGGAAACGAGCAAGAGCTTCAAGCGGTCCTTCGCCACATCACCGGAATTTTTCTTTCTAAATAATTCCATCAATCCCATGTGCCGCCCCTCCTAACTTTTTTTAAACAATCCCTTTAACTTGGACAAAACTCCTGTTTTTCCCGCTAAGTCAAGGAAAGGCACTTCCTCGCCCAGAATGCGGTGGCAGATATTTTCATAGGCTTTTCCCGCCAGGCAGTCAGAACCGACCAGCGGCTCGCCCTGGTTGGTGGATATGACGATATGCTCGTCATCCGGCACGGCTCCGATCAGATTGATGGCAAGGATATCGACCACATCGGATACATTCATCATATCGCCGCGTTTTACCATATCCATACGGACCCTGTTTACCACCAGATCGATCCGTTTCAGCTCATTTGCCTCAAGCAGGCCGATGATGCGGTCCGCGTCACGAATCGCGGAGACTTCCGGAGTCGTTACGACCAGCGCGCGGTCCGCCCCCGCAATGGCGTTTTTAAATCCCTGCTCGATGCCCGCCGGGCAATCCAATAATATGTAGTCAAACTCCCCTCTCAGCTCGTCGATCAATGCCTGCATCTGCTCCGGGGTCACCGCGCTCTTATCTCTCGTCTGCGCGGAGGGAAGAAGGTATAATTCGGGGTATTTCTTATCTTTGATCAGCGCCTGCTTGATCCGGCAGTTTCCCTCTACCACATCTACCAGATTATACACAATGCGGTTCTCCAATCCCATAACTACGTCTAAGTTGCGCAATCCGATGTCTGTATCGATCAGTACGACTTTTTTGTCCAGCTGGGCTAAACCGCTCCCCACATTGGCAGTTGTCGTAGTCTTTCCGACTCCGCCTTTCCCGGACGTAATTACGATCACTTCACTCATGTTGCTATTTTCCTCCTGCTGTTAAATATCACTTAATAGTTCCTTGGTCAATGGTTCTATGCAGATTGTTCCATCTTTGGTGTATGCAATCTGAGGATTCGGCAGCGTCTCTTTTGTCCGCTTGTGCCGCCTTCTCCTGTCAAAGGTCTTGTCCGGGCTTTTGGCGATCACGTTTCCAATGCGGATCTGGATGGGATCCATGTCCAGCGCGACGATGAACGCGCTGTCATCGCCGCTGAGTCCGGCATAAACGTTGCCCTTTACCGCGCCTAATATCACAATGCTGCCATAGGCGGACACCGTGGCTCCCGGATTCACGTCTCCTACCACCACGATCCCGGATTCGCTCTCAATGACCTGGCCGGAACGCAGGGTTCCGCGATAGAACTGTGTCCCGCCGTCCATATAAGGCTGCTGCGCTTCTGTCTGGCAGGCTTCTGTCTGGCAGGCTTCTATCTGCTGCCTGATATAGGCTTCATGCTCCGGGTTGTTGTCCACAATGCAGAGAATCTCAATGGAGGTGTTTGCCGTGACAGCGTCGAGGATCGCACGCTCCTGCTCCTGGGTGAGTTCCCTCCCCTCGAAGGAAATCGCCAGCTTCGCCCCCTTAAAAAACTTCTCAGATTCCTTGAATTTTTCTACGATTGCACGCAATAGGGCTTGAAATTCCATCTCTTTGTTTAACACCAGATGGATCCCAAACCTGTTGCTTTTTATAATAACTGCTTGCGACATACTGCCCTCCCATTTATTATCCGGTTAAGTATAACAGATTCTTTTGTTTCATGCAATGCGGGAACGTGCATTTTCTGAAAGTTTTTTTGTTTTTATGTCCCCCGCCATCTCAGGCAGTCATCGGGCTGCTCCTCAGGAGGCGGCTGCCCGGGCGCTTCCGTTCCGCCGCCTTGCTTTCCCATAAAAAAAGCCCGCAAAGGGCTGCGCCCGCCCAAAGCGGCGCGGCCCCTCATGGACTCTGTCAGGCTTCCATGCATTTCTTACAGGAAAATGTATTTGCATACAAACAAGATTGACAATATGTACATTAACGGCGTGATTTTCTTTGCTTTTCCGCAGATCAGGTTGATGACCACGAAGGAAATGACTCCGATGGAGATCCCTTCGGAAATGCTGTACATCAGCGGCATAGCGATCAAGCAGAGATAAGCGGGGATCGCTTCTGTCAGGTCGCCGAAGTTAATGTCCAGAATAGAAGACAGCATTAAAAATCCTACAAAAATCAATGCGGGCGCTGTTGCAAATCCCGGGATCGCGCAGAAAATCGGAGAGAAAAAGATGGCGAGTAAAAACAGGAAGCCTGTCACAACCGATGCGAGTCCTGTCCTTGCTCCCTCAGCCACTCCGGAAGAGCTTTCCACAAAAGTGGTCGTCGTGGAAGTTCCCAATACCGCGCCCGCCGTAGTCGCAATCGCATCCGTAAGAAGCGCCTGCTTGATCCTCGGAAGCTTTCCGTCTTTATCCAGCATATTGGCTTTTGTCGCGACACCGATCAGGGTTCCCAGCGTATCAAAAACATCGACAAATAAGAACGCGAATAAGACAGCGATAAAATCTAATATCCTGACATTGGAAAAATCGGCCTGAAAGCATTTCCCGAAGGTCAGTCCTAACGCGGATAAATCGGTAAGGCCCCATGCCGGATATAAAGAATAAAATCCAGCCTCCGCATCTACCACATAAACCCCCGTGGCCTGACAGATCATGCCAAGGATCCATGTGATGAGGATCCCCAGGAAAATAGAGCCCTTTACTCTTTTTACATAGAGAATGACTGTCACAAACAATCCGATCAGAGCAAGCAGGGCGCAGATCCCTTTTGTATGCCAGTCGTCTACAAAATCAACGTAGCTTAACAGGGTAGAATCGTTGTTTACCACAAGATGCGCTCCCTGCAGGCCGATGAACGCGATAAACAAACCGATGCCGGCGCTTACGCCTTTCTTTAAAACGTTTGGGATTGCGTTAAAGATCGCCTCTCTGACATTGGTCAAGGACAGCACGATGAAGACGATGCCCTCCGCAAAGACCGCCATTAACGCTACCTGCCAGCTATACCCCATCGATCCGCATACGGTAAATGCGAAATACGCGTTCAGACCCATGCCCGGCGCGAGCGCAAACGGGTAATTTGCCAAAAACGCCATCAGCACCGTGCCCACAAAGGAAGCCAGCGCTGTCGCGATCAAAACAGCATTTTTATCCATTCCGGCCGCGGAGAGCATGGTCGGATTTACCGCCAGGATATAAGCCATTGTCATGAATGTCGTGATCCCGGCAAGGACTTCTGTCTTTACATTCGTACCGTTTTCCTTTAGATGAAACCGTTTTTCTAACATTTCTTCTTCCTCCACTCCTTTCGTTCTCAGGATGCCAGCGGCAGAGCCTATTTGCCCTCGTAAGTGATGACGCTTGAGACATCGTATCCGGCAAGTTTTTCTCTTCCTTTCAAGCCCGCAAGCTCCATCAGGAATATGATCTTCACGACTTCTCCGCCTAACTGCTCCACCAGCCTGCAGGCAGCCTCAATGGTGCCGCCCGTTGCGATCAGGTCGTCTACCATTACCACCCGCTGTCCCGGCACAATGGCGTCTTTATGGATTTCCAGCTCTGCCGTCCCATATTCGAGATTATATTCCGCCGATATCGTCTCACATGGCAGCTTCCCTTTTTTCCGGATCGGTATGAAAGGTTTTCCAAGGACATAGGCCATCGGCACGCCAAAGATAAATCCGCGCGATTCCGTCCCGGCTATCACATCAAACTCCGCTCCCTCTGTCAGCTTGAGCATAGAATCGATGGCAAGCTTTAAGCCCTCCGCATCCTGCAATACGCTTGTCACATCACGGAACACAATCCCAGGCTCGGGAAAATCACGAATGGATCTTACATATTCTTCGATTTTTTTCATTTGGCACTCCTCTTTTCTGCATCCTGTCCATGGTAACTGCCGCTGCGTCTTTATGACTCTTACAAGGCGTTTTCGATTATAACATTATTCGCCAAAATATTCAATCCTTGTTTCTATCTGAGCGGAGGAAATGTTTTCACTTGAAAAGATATGCCTTTTATTGATTCACATCATCCACGAACCGCCCAAAGGCTTCGCGCCCTTCATCGTCGCACTTGTATACTCCGGCATCTTTTAGCACCTCTAAGAATACCTTGCCGATCTCATCCTGAAGTATTTCATGCATACGTTTCGGACGGATCGTATCCTTTAAGGCGCTGCCCGCAGGATACCCATACTCCGGTAAAAATTTCTCCACCCAGTCTGCGTGTTTGGCGATCGCCTCACTCTCACGGATCGAGGCGCCCTCCAAAAGCGCCTTCTCAAGCTCTGCCATCTCATCCTTAAGACGCGCCGGAAGAACCGCAAGCCCCATGACCTCAATCAGCCCGATGTTCTCTTTCTTGATGTGGTGCAGGTCCGCGTGCGGGTGGTACACGCCGAGAGGATGCTCCTCTGTCGTGATATTATTGCGCAGCACCAGATCCAGCTCATAATCCTCCCCGCGCCTTCTCGCGATCGGCGTGATCGTATTGTGCGGCTCCCCGTCCGTTTCAGCAAAAATAAACGCCTCCTCAAGTAATCCCGCCGCCACTCCATACTCCGCCAGTTCCAAAATCCTCTCCCAAATCATGCCAGCCTCCCGCTCTCTTTCTCTTCCACCTCTATTTACCGTTTCTATTTTCTATGCCAGCTTCACGGGGCCTCCGCCAACCTCCACTGCATAGAAATCCGCGGCATAGCCGATTTTCTTCCGGTAAGCCGCTCCTACCTTCTCTATGAAGGTATCGACCGCCCCGTCTTCCACAATGCTCACCGTACAGCCCCCAAAGCCTGCGCCTGTCATGCGGGAACCGATCACTCCGTCAATCTTCCACGCCTCCTCCACAAGCGTGTCAAGCTCCACCCCTGTGACCTCATAATCATCGCGTAAGGAAACATGCGACTCATTCATCAGCTCTCCAAAGAGCCTCACGTCATTCTGTTTTAACGCCCCGACCGCCTGCACCGTCCGCTGGTTCTCATAGACCGCGTGCTTCGCGCGCCTTCTTAAGACCTCATTTTCGATCGTATCCTTGTATTGCTCGAATTGTTCTTCCGTCAGCTCGCCAAGGGAGGAAATCTTCACCGCCTTGCAAAGCTGCGCAAGCGCTCTCTCACATTCACTGCGCCTTTCATTATATTTGGAGTCTCCCAATCCCCGTTTCTTGTTGCTGCAGGAAATGACAAGCTTCGCACCGGAGAGGCGGATGGGCGCGTACTCATACCGCAGGGTCGCTGTATCCAGAAAAATAGCGTGTTCCTCCCTGCCCATTGCGATTGCAAACTGATCCATAATGCCGCAGTTGACCCCATTGAATTTGTTTTCCGAATATTGTCCAATCAGTGCCAGATCCTGATTTGCCACGTCAAATCCAAACAGATCCTTTAAGAGAAAGCCGGTCAGCACTTCGACAGAGGCAGAGGAGGAAAGACCGGATCCATTTGGAATATTGCCGAATAACAGCAGATCCAGTCCGCTCTCTACTTTCATGCCTTTCTCGCCAAACGCCCAGATTACGCCTTTCGGATAGTTTGTCCAGTCTGCCTCTTTCTCAGGCTTCAGGTCATCCAGGGAAGACTCCAACACGCCAAGATGCTCAAAATTCATGGAATAGAAGCGTAGCTTTCTGTCCTCCCTTTTTCTCGCCACACCATAAGTGCCGATCGTAAGCGCGCAGGGAAATACATGACCGCCGTTGTAGTCCGTATGCTCACCGATTAAATTGACGCGCCCCGGCGCAAAATACACACCGGTATCTCCCCCCTCTCCGAATAATTCCTTAAACCTTGTCAACACCGCTTCCCAGATCATATCATCCTCCTCATTTTCTTTCCAGATATTGTTTTTCTTATATGCCGCGGAAACGGAACACAAGCTCCAGCGGCTTTGATATATCAATATGATATTCCGGATGCACCAATGCTCCCCAGCTGTCGTCACCGCCGACCCCCAGCTGCGCTTTCGCGACGCGCACAACGGTGTAATGCACCCTGGGCAGTTCATAGTCATGCGCCGCATATTCCAGCTCATGCGGCGTGTAAGGCAGGGCAGAAAAAGAAAGCGCATCCCCTTCAAACAGCATACCTCTTCCTCTCGCATCCGTCAACTTCGCATAGCGCACGCCAACCTTATTTCCGCACTCCTGGGGAACAAGATATTTTGCCATGTTGTCGGCCACACGGTTTTTGTAAATGCCTAATTTTGCCCCTTTCTGCCGGTCTGCATAGGTTTCCTCCGATCCAAGGCCGTACCACTCAAGCCTGTCATAGTCCGCATTCAGCTTAAAGAGCATTCCAAACTCCGGCATATCGCCCAATTCCTTTACAGGTTCGTAATACAGTCTTGTCCCGACCGTTCCGTCCCCAAATACCGTGTAGGTCACGCTGCAGGCGCTCTGCGGCGTCGTAGGCAGGCAATACTCGTAGGTAATCGACACAGATTCCTCTCTCTTGTATCACAGGCTTCTTGTACTCAAGCATACTCATACTGCTCATGCCCGCATAGAGGCTCGCAATCTTCCATTGCGCCATGCGCCCCTGCGCCCTGCTTCCACAGTCATTGTCAACGGGGGCGCGCCAGAAATTCGGCGTCGGAATCTTCTCAATCATTTCTCTTCCCGCATAGCGGTACGATACTAATCCGCTGTTAATGTATGAAAACAAGACGTCAAATCCGTCTCCCTTAACTCCCAGATTCCATGTCCCGTGAATGATGCGGAGCGGCTTTTTTTGCACCGTAAAGATGCGCGGTTTTGCGTAGATTTTCTGACCGAACGCCACCTCATGTCCTGCTTTCGCCCAAGCGGTATCCTCCCTCAGCACAAAAGAGACGGTTAAGGCATACTCCGCGTCCCCCGCTTCCACCGCGCGCTTTACATAGTCCAAAACGGCAAATTTTTTCTCGGAAAGCGGCTCCACCGCAACGGAAATCCTCTCCCGCTTCACCAGGCTTCCTTCTTTTTCAAATATCACATAGCAGTCAAACACATCCGTGTTTGTAAAAAGATACTTATTCCGCACCGTAAACTCCCACTCTCCGAAGGATACGCTGATATTCTGATAGTTGTACTTCACCTCCTGCATTTTCGGGGAAACATCGCGCTCGCCGCCATAGCAAATGCAAAAAAGAGCGGATCGCTGATTTTCTGATAGTCAAATTTTTTCATAAAAACCTCCTGCTATTTCACAAAAAAACCGGCAGCAATCTCCCGCCGCCGGTCTTGCTGTTCCTTATGTTGTTTCCAATATCTACTTGACCGCGCCGGTGATACCTTCTGCAAGAAGCATAAAACCCCATACCGTATTGAGCATGTGCATACCCGAAATCATCTTGTACAAAGGGATCATCGTCGCCACCTGGGGCACCATCATGATCGTGAAAGTGGAGAGCCCTCTCATCCTTTCCGTAATCGCGGATCCATCTCTCCCCCAAAAGCGCCAGCACATATTCATTTTGCGGAACCTCATAAAACCGAAATTCCATCGTCCCTGCCTTTTTCCTTTTCATTCCATCCTCCCTGTCGGGGAAAAATCCCCTTCCTCCCAAAAATGAATCGAAATCCCCAGAGTTTCTTGTCTTTTTGTCCATCTATCACGCTAATTTACTTTAAAAAATTATATTAATTGCATAATTAATTTCTATTATCATGTATTCAACGCCAAAAATCAATACCGGATTTTGATGTAGTTTCGTCTATTTACATAAATTTTCCCAGGTGCTATAATCGGAGTAAATGATGTTTTGGGAGGCTATAGGAATGATTGATATGAAAGCGAGACTGCACACAGGAGAACTCTATTTCCCTGAGGGCAAAGAAATCACAAAAGAACAACGGTATTATCAGGATTTACTCTATGAGTATAATCAGACCAAACCGTCGGAAGAAGAAAAAAGAGCAGAACTGTTAAAAAAGATACTGGGTGACTGCGGGGAAGATGTTTATATTGAAGCGCCGTTTTACGCGAACTTTGGCGGTCATCACTGCCACTTTGGAAATCATGTCTATGTAAACTACCACTTGACCTGTGTCGATGATACCCATATTTATATCGGGGATGATACGATGCTTGGCCCGAATGTGACGATTGCGACAGCAGGACATCCGATCCTTCCAGAGCTTCGGCAGCGGGGACTTCAGTATAATATGCCGGTCCGGATCGGGCGAAACTGCTGGATCGGGGCAGGCGCCATTATCATGCCGGGCATAACGATCGGCGATTGCGTCGTGATCGGCGCAGGAAGCATCGTGACAAAAGATATTCCATCAAATGTAGTAGCAGTCGGGAACCCGTGTAAGATTATGCGTGAAGTGGGAGAACATGACAGGAACTATTATTTCCAGAACAGAGAGATTGATTGGGAGAACTGGGGAGAACAAGAATAATGATATCCTAAAAAAGTGCAGAGTTTAGATTATATTGCTTTTTTCCTTCCTTTTTTTATTGTTTCTTGTGAAGAATGCGAAGAATTTTTCTCTCATAATGGAATGCGGTTACCACCACAAGCGCTACTACGACAATGCTGTAGCCGCGATCGATCTGATGCCCCAGTACGTCGCAAACGCTGGCAAAAAGCAGCCCCGCAACAAAAATCAGCTTGATGAGACGCATCATATCCATGGTATATTTGCGCACAAGACCGCTGCATTCTTCCTTCTTCAGGTGATTGACACGCTCCGGGTGGATGGTCAGCAGGGTAAGCCCCGCATACACTAATATCAGGACAACCGCGTTCATAGCGACCGTGATCCGATTGACCCCGTAGGATATTCCATAGTAAATCTGAAGACCAAGATACAACACCGCCGCTACGATCGCTACCGCCTCCAATAATAAATTTGCAACTGTCCATTCTTCTTTTCTCACTTTACTGCTGCCCCCTGTCTATCTTCCTTATTTCCCACGGCAATCAAGGTCTTGCTCCGGTATTTCACCAAACGCCTCTCCCCATGCGGACAAGAGTTTCTCCATGCTCCACGCCGCGTTGGCGGGACTTGTGGAGGGCAGTCTGATAAGGGGAGGCTGACCCTCTTTTTTGCAATATTTCAAAAACAGCTGATATGCTTTCTCTCCATTGGCAAATATCCTCTGTATCTTAGCCTTCTGAAAAATGATGTCCATATCGTTTGGGATCACATTCCGGATCGAACTGTCCGCAGAGCCTGCGATATCACAGGATTCGATCACATCCCAGAGAGCGATCCGGTGCTTCAGTAAAAATAATCGTTTCTCCTCTATCGTCTCCGGCTCCGTTTCTCCGGTAAGGCCCGCTAATACTTTCCAAAAACGATTCTTAGGATGGCCGTAATAAAACTGCTGTTCTCTGGATTTCACGGACGGAAATGTGCCAAGGATCAATATTCTGCTGTTTTCGTCGTATACGGGTCCAAACATATGTTTTACATGTGTCGATTCCATCTGTGTTTATCCTTCTTTTCTTTCGGTTCTCATTCTTCCCATATGGACAGTGTACCACAAAAACGCGTCCCTGGCTACCTCAAACCCGCCGTCTGGCAGCCGAACGCGCTGGCCGCGCTTTTCAGCCTCCGCATCGCCATGGGGACTGCGTCCTCCCGGGAGCATAAAAACAGGAATGGATCCGTGGGGATTCCATTCCATGCATTTTGATCGTTAAAGCTTTTCCCGCCCCGCGTCTTAAGATCTTCCATGGCAGGACGGAACTCCTCTCTGGCACGTTCGCATTTTCTAATGCCTTATCAGGCACAGCATCCCTTTTTGTTTATACGTCAAACTCCTCTTTCAGATCCATCAGACCTCTGATTTCGGCATGGCCGTCCTCAAGATAAAACAGGCCCATCTCCCATCCGTTGCTGTCATACATCGCCATGATATCGGGCATTGCTTCCCTTACCTTTGCGAGAAGAGCCTCATCCTTCACAATTTTGGCTTTGCCGTCATAGCGCATAAATTCATCGCCTGCGGCAGCAAGCACTTCCACGTTCGGATTTGCGGTCATCTGACGGAACACATTCTTGAATGTTCCAGTTCCAAAATAGATCTTATCATCTTCTAAGAGATGAAAGCCGAACGGACGGCCTTTGGGCTGATCTCCGTCTGTCGTAAGAAAATAGAATACCTGTGCCTTGTTCAAGAACTCACTCACCTTTGCTGCGTTAGACATTATGGATACCTCCTGATTCATATTCGTTTTAAAATGTTTTTTGAAGCCGTTTTTCCAAACGCTTCCATTACATCACTTATTATACGACCGCTAAAAATAGAATGCAAGCGCGATTTTAAGAGATGCCTCGGGCATTTACGTCCCCTTTCGGGCATTTGTCCCCCATTTCGGGCGTTTGCGCTTCGTTTTTTTTGCACCCGCTGGAAAACCTGCGGGAAAAGCCTTCCCGCCGCCCCGGCCCTGACAGGCAAAAAATCATTCTTTTTCTTTTGGAAGTTCTTGTGCTATAATGAGTATGATTGATGACATATTTGAGGAAGGAGCATATGATGAACGGATTTATCATTCCAAACAATTACCATTCCAGCTTAGATTTACACGATACACAGATCGCGATTAAGACCGTGAAGGATTTCTTTCAGGGCTCCATTGCCGAGGGACTTCATTTATCCCGCGTTTCGGCTCCGCTTTTTGTGGATCCCCTCTCAGGATTAAACGATAACCTAAACGGTGTGGAACGCCCCGTCAGCTTTGATATACGCGAACAGGACGGAAGAACCGCGGAGGTGGTGCAGTCCCTTGCCAAATGGAAACGCTATGCCTTAAAAAAATACGGGTTTGGCGTAGGCGAGGGCATCTATACGGATATGAATGCCATCCGGCGGGATGAGGATACCGACAACATCCACTCTGTTTTCGTGGATCAGTGGGACTGGGAAAAGGTCATCCGGCAGGAGGACCGCAATCTCGAGACGTTAAAGGAGACGGTACGCACCGTATATCAAAGCCTTCGAAAGACGGAAAAATATATGGCGATCCGCTATGATTACATAGAAGAAATCCTGCCCCGCGATATTTTCTTTATCACGACCAGAGAATTGGAGGAGATGTTTCCCGACTGCACGCCCAAAGAGCGGGAGCTTCGCATCGCCAAAGAAAAGGGAGCGGTCTGCATCATGCAGATCGGCGACGTTTTAGCGAATGGCAAACCTCACGACGGCCGCGCCCCGGACTATGACGACTGGGCGTTAAATGCGGATATCGTTGTGTATTATCCGGTATTAGATATCGCGTTAGAGCTTTCCTCCATGGGGATCCGCGTAGATAAAGAATCGCTCCTCTCCCAGCTGGAGAAAGCCGGCTGTATGGAACGCGCAAAGCTGCCTTTCCAGAAAGCAATCATTGACGGGGAGCTTCCCTATACCATCGGCGGAGGAATCGGACAGTCCCGTATCTGTATGTTCTTCCTTCGGAAGGCACATATCGGAGAGGTGCAGTGTTCTCTGTGGCGGGAGGAGACGATCGCGGCATGTGAAAAACACGGCATCCACCTGCTGTAAGACCGGGACTGCCCCCCCCTCCAAAACCGGGCGGCTTTCCGTGCAGGACGGTAAAAGGGGCTGGCGCGCCAGCCTCTTTTACCGTCCTGCTATCGTTCCGTAGCACTCCGGTCTGCGATCCCGGAACAACCCCCACTCCAGCCGTTTTTCCAGCAATTCATCCAGATCGTATTCCGCTGTCAGGATCTCTTCTTCATCTCTCGAAGCACAAGCAATACATTCCCCTGTCTCATCCGTCAAAAAGGAAGATCCATAAAACTGAAGGGAGGAACGCTGTCCGCCGTTCTCTTCACAGGGAACCACGCGTTCCGTGCCGATCCTGTTTGCCGCGATCACCGGCATCAGGTTGACGGCTGCGTGCCCCTGCATACAGCGCCGCCAGTGGGGCATACTGTCGCAGTCCAAAATCGGCTCTGAGCCGATGGCCGTAGGATAAAACAAAAGCTCCGCGCCTTTTAACGCCATGCAGCGCGCGGATTCCGGAAACCACTGATCCCAGCAGATCCCAACGCCGATCGTTCCATATTGGGTAGTAAATGCCATAAATCCCGTATCTCCCGGTGTGAAATAAAATTTTTCCTGATAATAGTGGTCATCGGGGATATGGGTTTTCCGGTAAACTCCTAAGATTTTGCCGTCGGCATCCATACATGCCACCGAATTATAAAGGTTATTGACCTCTCTCTCATAAAAGCTGACAGGAAGGACAACGCCTAATTCCTTTGCTAACCTCTGCCCCATTCGCACCGCCTCATGTTCTTCCACTGGTTTCGCATAGGCATAAAAATCATATCTTCTCTGCTGGCAGAAATATTCCCGCTCAAAAAGCTCCGGCAGCAAAATGATGTTTGCCCCCTGACCGGCCGCTTTTCTTACCATTTCCTCGGCTTTTGCCAGATTTTTCTCTACTGACGCGTCACACTGCATCTGGATGGCAGCGATTGTTACTTTTCTCATACTCAGATGTCCCTCCTGTCTCTGGAAGCTCCAGGGTTTTTAAACCGGTATCTGCTGGGTAATGCAGTGGATATTTCCGCCGCCTGTTAAAATATCCCTGGCATAAACAGATAGGATCTTTCTTTCCGGGCAAAGCTTTGCCATGATTTCTGCGGCCCGTCTGTCACTTGCCGCGTTCTCTCCTCCAAACGCAGGCATCACCACCGCTCCGTTGGAGAAATAAAAATTGACATAGGAGGCTGCTAAACGCTCCCCCTCTTCTCTGATGTCTTCGCCCTCCTCAAAGGCATACCCCTCTAACTCCTCCGCAGTGATACAGACCGGAATATCGGGCAGCGGCAGCTTGTGAATCGTAATCTTACGCCCTTTCGCATCCCGCTCTCCTTCCAGATAGTGTAAATCCGCAAGGGAACGCTCATATTGCGGGTCGTCCTGATGGTCCGTCCACGCCAAAACCACCTCTCCCGGACGTATAAAAGCACAGACATTATCCACATGCTCATTTGTTTCATCCAGATAAATTCCATAGGGGAGCCACAGCACTTTCTCTGCCCCCAGGGTTCGCTTTAACCGTTCCTCAATGGCTTCTCTGGTAAGGTGCGGGTTTCTTCCGGCGCTCAGCAGACAGGTCTCCGTCACCATGAGAGTCCCTTCGCCGTCGCTGTGTATGGCTCCCCCCTCCATCACAAAAGGAGCCGCGTCATAACAGTCATATCCCAGATATCCGGCCGCCTTTTTCGAGAAGGCATTGTCTTTTTCCCAGGACGCGTACAATCCGTCCACCGCTCCTCCCCAGGCGTTAAACTCCCAGTTTACGCACCGCACGTCTCTGCCCCGCTCCGTTCCGGATCCTGACTGCTCTTTTACCACAAAAGTCGGCGCGATATCTCTTGCCCAGGCATCGTCTGTCTCCGCCGCAAAAATCGTGACAGGGCAGAGGGCGGGGTCTTCTCTCAACTCCGCCAGCATCTCCTCCGCGGAAGCCATCGCCTCTTTCCCCACGGCGAGATATACTTCCTCACTCTCCGCGATCGCGCGGATCACCTCCTGAAAGGCTTTTCTCGCCTCTCTCGCTCCATTGCGCCAGGAGCCGGGTCTTTGGGGCCAGATCAGAATGCATCCCCTATGAGGCTCAAACTCCCCCGGCATAAAATAGCCCTCCGCTTTTGGCGTCTTTGAGAGAGAGCTGTGTTTGTCTGTTTGATTCATTGCTTTTTCCTCTATGTTTCTTATCTGAATGGGCTGCCCAAACACCAGAGGCAGCCTCAGCTTCTCTTATCCGATTTCTATCGGTCAGGACAGCCGTCCCTTAAAATCCTCATATCCGAAGGTTTTCACCAGCTCCACACTGCCGTCCTCTTTCCACAAGGCGATGGAGGGCAGCGGCATCCCGTTAAAGGTGTTATTTTTTACCATGGAATAGATCGCCATGTCCTCAAAGACCAGCCGCTCCCCCTCCTGTATCCTGTGATCAAAGCTGTAATCTCCGATCACATCACCGGCCAGGCAGGTCATGGAGGACAGGCGGTAGGTATAAGGCTTCTCTCCCGCCTCCGCTCCCCCCTTTAACGGCGGGCGGTACGGCATTTCCAATACATCCGGCATATGGCAGGCGGCGGAGGCATCCAAAATCAGCGTATCAATTCCATTGTGGACAATATCCATCACTTCTGTGACCAGATACCCCGCGTTGAGGGCAACCGCCTCCCCCGGCTCCAGATAAACTTCAAGGGAGTACCTATTTTTAATCCCGCAGATCAGCTCCTTTAACATATCCAGCCGGTAATCCTTTCTCGTGATATGATGTCCCCCTCCCAAATTCAGCCATTTCAGATGCTTCAGATAACAGCCAAAATTTTTTTCAAAAACACGGAAAGTCGCCACTAAGTCATCGGCATTCTGCTCACACAGCGTATGAAAGTGCAGTCCTTCTATATCGGGGGGCAGCTCCGCCGGAAAATGGTTAAGTGTCACGCCAAGCCTGGAACCGGGCGCACAGGGGTCATAGATGGCGTGTCCCTCCTGCGTGGAGTATTCAGGATTGACCCGCATCCCGATGCTGACGTGCCGCGCCGACGCCCCGTTATGCTCTGCTATGCTCTGCCGATGCTTTTCATACTGGGCAAAAGAATTAAAGATCACATGATCGCAGATATTTACCAATTCTTTCATGTCCTCCTCCCTGTAAGCAGGCGCAAAGACATGATTCTCCTTCCCCATTTCCTCATATCCCAACCGCGCCTCAAATAATCCGCTGGCAGTCGTGCCGCCTATATAGGCTCCGATCATGGGATACAGGGAAAACATAGAGAACGCTTTTTGGGCCAACAGCACATGGCAGCCCGTATCCTGTTCTAGTTTCTGCAAAATCATCAGATTTTCTTTTAATTTCTTTTCATCTACCACATAACAGGGGGTAGGAAGCTCCTTGAAAACCATGCGTTTCCTCCGCTGACAGATCGATCTCCCGGAACAGCCCGTCTATTCCACGGTCTGTGGATGTTCGTCCACGATCCAGGGAAGACCATACTGATTTAACATATCCATGAACGGGTCGGGATCAAATTCTTCCATATTGAACACGCCGTCCTTGTCCCAAACCTTATCTACGATCAAGGCTGCCCCTATCATCGCCGGAACGCCCGTCGTGTAAGAAATTGCCTGGGATCCTACTTCTTTGTAACATTCCTGATGGTCACAGACATTGTAGATAGAAATCGTTTTTTCCTTCCCGTCTTTCTTACCGGTAAAGATACAGCCGATATTGGTCTTTCCCACCGTCCTTGGCCCTAAAGACGCCGGATCCGGCAGCAATGCCTTTAAAAACTGAATGGGCACGATCTCTTTGCCATCAAACAGAATGGGGGAGGTCGATAACATGCCTACATGTTCCAGACATTTCATGTGGGTCAGATAGCTCTGCCCGAAGGTCATAAAGAACCGGATACGTTTTACCCCCGGCACATTTTTTGCCAGAGATTCGATTTCCTCATGGTGAAGCAGATACATATCTTTTCTGCCGACCTGCGCAAACTCATATTCCCGTTTGATCTCCATCGGCTCTGTCTCCACCCAATGGCCATTCTCCCAGTAAGATCCCTTCGCGGATACCTCCCTGAGATTGATCTCCGGGTTAAAGTTTGTCGCGAAGGGATAGCCGTGATCGCCGCCGTTGCAGTCTAAAATGTCAATGTATGCAATCTCATCAAAGTAGTGCTTGAGCGCATACGCGGTAAAGACGCTGGTGACTCCGGGGTCAAAGCCGCTTCCCAACAATGCGGTAATACCCGCTTCCCGGAATCTGTCCTGATAGGCCCACTGCCAGGAATAGTCAAAGTATGCCGTAAATCCCTTTTCCGCACAGCGCTTTTCATAGATGGCGCGCCACTCCTTATCGTCCGTATTCTCCGGCTCATAATTGGCGGTGTCAATGTAATCCACCCTGCAGGCAAGACAGGCGTCCATGATCGTCAGATCCTGGTAAGGCAGCGCCACGTTCAGCACCGCATCCGGCTGATAAGAGCGGATCAGCGCGATAAGCTCCTCCACGTTATCCGCATCCACCTGCGCCGTTGTGATCACCGTATCCGTTGTGCCCTCTAATTTCTCCTTTAGCGCGTCGCATTTGGATTTTGTTCTGCTGGCAATGCAGATCTCCTGAAAGGTTTTGCTGTTCTGGCAGCATTTATGGATGGCGACTCCCGCCACTCCGCCGCAGCCGATAATCAATAATCTTCCCATAGATTCCTCTCTTTCCGCCGCTTCCGCAGCTCCTATCATGATACTGTGAAAGCCTCACGCTTTCTTCCGTCCCTCTTCCTCTTCCAGCATATCCTCCACATATTTGGGCAGCATGAAAGATCCCTTATGCAGGTTCGTGGTGTAATACCAGGTCTTGATCTCCCGCTCCTTCCACCGCTCCACATTCAGGTCATTTAACGGATGGTATTTTTTGGAAGCAAAGCCAAAAAGCCAGTAGCCGGAAGAACAGGTCGGGATATGCGCCTGATAGACCCTGCTGATGGGAAAACTGTTGCTCGCTTTCCTGTGCATCCTCCGGCAGGATTCCTCATCCTCATCATAAAAGGGACTTCCGTGCTGATATACCATAATACCGTCATCCTTTAACGCCCTGTAACAGTTTCCGTAAAATTCCTTCGTAAACAATCCCGCCGTATGGCCCAGAGGGTCAATGGCGTCGTTGATAATCAGGTCATATTCGTCATGTTTTAAGCGCAGGAATTTCAGACCGTCCTCATAATAAATCGTCACTCTCTCATCGGAGAGCCCTCTTGCATTGTCCGGGAAAAATTCTTTGCAGACTTCCACAAACACCCGATCCGGCTCTACCACATCAATCTGTTCTATCTCATCATACCAGGACAATTCCCTTGCCACTCCGCCGTCCCCGCCGCCGATGACAAGCACTTTTTTCGCCGCGGGATGCACTGCCATAGGTACATGCACCACCATTTCATCGTAGACGAACTCGTCCTTTTCCGTAAAGACAATGCTGCCGTCGGAGCTTAAGAATCTGCCAAATTCCTCGGAATCAAAGACGTCAATCCTCTGAAATTCCGTCTGCAGTCCGAAGAGCTGCTTTTGCACTTTGATAGAAACCTTTACTTTTTCTGTCTGATAATCCGAAAACCAAAGTTCCATTTTTTCTCCCATTCTGCCGCCGTCCGGCGGCCGCTTCCTCCGCACTGCCGCGCCGCGTCCGGCGCTATTTCCATACCTGGCGCTCATCGGAGAGCACATTCAGGTTCTCTACGGCGGGATCTTCTGTCCCCTGCATGGAACAGCCTTTTTCCTTGGCGTAGATAATATATTCGATCAGTTCCCGGGTGATCATCTCGCCCGGCGCTAAGATAGGGATGCCCGGCGGATAGCACATCACAAACTCCCCGCAGATCTTCCCCTCTGTTTTTCTCAAGGGATATGATTTTTTCTCCGCGTAAAAAGCCGCCTGGGGCGAAACCAGCACTTTGGGATTGATGTATTCCGTATTCAGCATCTTGGCCGGATCCTTGGAATACAGGCGTTTGATGTCTGCCAGGGCGCCCACCAGCCGCTCAATATCCTGTATCCGGTCCCCGATGGAGAGGTAGGCGAGAATGTTGGCGATGTCCCCTAATTCAATCTGGATGTCATACTCATCGCGCAGCAGATCGTAAACCTCGATTCCCGCCAGACCGATATCCCTTGTGTAAACGGAAAGCTTTGTCACGTCAAAATCATAGACGCTGCCGCCATTGATCAGATCCTTGCCATAGGCGTAAAATCCTCCGATGGAGTTGATCTCCTCTCTGGCGTATTCCGCCATCTCGCCGACTCTCGCAAAAGACTCCCTCCCGCGGAGCACGAGATTCCTTCTTGATATGTCAAGGCTTGCCATCAGCAGATAGGAGGCGCTGGTCGTCTGCGTCAGGTTGATGATCTGGCTGACATATTCCCAGTTGACATTCTTTCCGGTCAGCAGGATCGAGCTCTGGGTGAGGCTTCCCCCGGACTTGTGCATGGAGACCGCCGCCATGTCCGCCCCCGCATCCATCGCGCAGACCGGAAGGTTCTCCCCAAAATAGAAATGGGTTCCATGAGCTTCGTCCACAAGCACCAGCATTTCGTGTTCATGGGCTAACTTCACAATGGAACGCAGATCAGAGCATATTCCATAGTAAGTAGGATTATTGACCAGTACCGCCACCGCGCCCGGGTTTTCCATGATCGCTTTCTCCACTTCGGAAATCTGCATTCCAAGAGAAATCCCAAGCCGCGTGTCCACCTCCGGATTCACATAGATGGGAACCGCCCCGCAGAGCACCAGCGCGTTGATGACGCTTTTATGCACGTTTCTCGGCAGGATGATCCGATCCCCCGCCTTGCAGCTCGCCAGTATCATGCTCTGCACGGAGGAAGTCGTTCCTCCCACCATAAAAAAGGCATGGTCTGCCCGGAATGCTTCCGCAGCCAGCTCCTCCGCCTCCTTGATCACGGAAACCGGATGGCAGAGATTATCCAGCGGCTTCATGGAATTGACGTCTAAGCTGACGCACTTTTCCCCCAATAGCTCTGCTAATTCCGGGTTGCCTCTTCCCCGCTTGTGCCCCGGCACATCAAAGGGAACTACCCGCCTTTTTTTTAATTCTTCCAGCGCCTCGTAGATCGGCGCCCGTTTCTGCGGATTTCTTTCCATTTCCTTCACTTCCTATCCTTATGGACTAAAAAAGCTCTTTCTGCCGGACTTTCCAACGCCCTCTGCCCATTCCTTCGGAGCGTTTGATGCTGTAGAAATTGTAAAAAAATTCCTATCACGCAAAAAAGAACAGGCGATGATTATCACCTGCTCCCTGACTGTCATTTATGATAGTTATATCTGATGTATCTACTTTCATATCTACATTCCGCAAAAACTATTTCCAGAGTCCGTGTCGGCGCTTCCGCCAGCAAATATTTGCTATTACTACTCTTTATTGACCGTTTCACAAGTGATATCTCTATTGAGAACTTATAAAATTTGAGCTTTTCACTCAATCAATAAGGTGGCTTTTCACCACGATCGGCAGCTGCCCCGCCTGTCCGTATGGGCTTAACCAATATCATTGGTGGGCAAATATTTGCATGAAAACAATAAATTTTCGCATTCATGTATTTCGGATTATATCATGCGGTGATAGAAATTGCAATAAATATTTCTCTTTATTGCAGGAATTAAGGATTACGCCCAGCTGCGCACCAGAGCGATTTCCCTCCGATATCCCTCATCGTCATTCGGCGTCTCCAAAATAAAGGGGCGGCCCGATAGCAGCGGATGGGTCGCCACCCGCTTCAGCGCCTCTGTCCCGATGCAGCCCTCTCCGATCCTGGCATGGCGGTCTTTGTGAGAGCCGCATGGGTTCATGCTGTCATTAAAATGCACCGCATAGAGCCTCTCCAGACCGATGACGCGGTCAAATTCCTCTAACACCTCGTCGAAATGGTTTCCAATATCGTAGCCGGCATCCCAGACATGGCAGGTATCAAAGCAGACTCCCACTTTTTCCTGCAGCGACACTTTGTCTAAGATTTTTCGCAGCTCTTCAAACGTGCCTCCCACTTCACTGCCTTTTCCCGCCATCGTCTCAAGCAGTACGATGGTGGACTGCTCCGGAGTCATGGCTTCGTTTAACGCCTCCGCGATCAGCGCTATCCCTGTTTCCGCCCCCTGCCCTACATGGGAACCGGGATGGAAATTATAATAATTTCCCGGCGTATATTCCATGCGCTTTAGATCGTCCGCGATGACCTCCCTGGAAAAATCGCGCACATCCTCCCTCGCCGCGCAGAGATTCATCGTGTAGGGCGCATGCGCCACCAGCTTTCCAAAGGAATGCTCCCTCCCATAGTCCAGAAACGCCTCTACATCTGCTAAGTCTATTTTCTTTGCCGCTCCCCCTCTGGGGTTTCTGGTGAAAAACGCAAAGGTGCTGGCATTCAAAGAGACTGCCATCTTCCCCATAGCCGTATAACCCTTTGATGAAGTAAGGTGATTTCCTATGAACATAACTTGATCCTTTCGCTTTCGTCCCGCGGGCTTTTATATCGTCTCATTCATGCTCCCCGTGCGGTAGCCCTCTAAATCCAGGGAAACATAGGAAAAGCCGTATTCCTTGTATTTTTCTACAATATCTTTTCTGATCTGCGATCTTAAGATCAGTCCCAGTTCTTCCGGCAGCACTTCAATCCGCGCCATTGTTCCGTGGATTCTCACGCGGAACTGGCTGAATCCGTGGTCTGACAGAAGCTGTTCTGCCTGCTCTATCATATGAAGCTTTTCTCTTGTAATCTCTTCCCCGTAGACAAATCGGGAGGCAAGACAGGCAAACGCCGGTTTTTTCCAGGTTGGAAGCTTCATTTCCTTTGACAATTCCCGGATCTCCTGTTTGTAAAGTTCCGCTTTGCGCAGAGGGCTTTTGACGTCTAACTCCTCCACCGCTTTAAGTCCCGGCCGGTAATCGCCATTGTCGTCCATGTTAGATCCCTCTGCCACCCAGGCAATCCCATGCTCCTTAGCGATTTTCTTGATTTCCGCAAAGGTTCTGCTCTTGCAGAGATAGCAGCGGTTCTGGGGATTGTGGCGGATCCCATCTATCTCTAGTTCCTCCACCGGACAGATATACTGCACAATTCCCCTGCTTTTGCAGAACTCCCGCGCTTCCTCCGCCTCTCTTTTGGGGACAAAGGCAGACTCCACCGTAACAGCGATTGCCCGATCCCCCAATACCTCGTGGGCGACTGCTAACAGGAAGGTCGAATCCACACCGCCGGAAAATGCCACAGCGACGCTTCCTAGCTCCCTGAGATACTGCTTTAACACATCTTTTTTCTGATCTATTGACACTTCCATTTTCCCCCTCATTCTGCCTCCGCTCGGCGGCTTTCCCATAAAAAACTTTCCTTAAAAAACTTTCTTTAAAAGGCTTTTTTTAAAAGGCTTTTTTTTAAAGGCTTTTTTTTAAAGGCTTTCCTTAAAATCCATAAGTCCTTTATTTTCTGGCCGCTATGCTGCATTGGATCACATCGCTCATATCATACAGCCCCGCCGGCTTTCCCGCCAGGAATTTCGCAGCCTCCACAGCGCCCTTGGCGAATACGTTGCGCGAATAGGCGGTGTGCTGGAACGTGATGACCTCATCAAGTCCCGCAAAGATTACCTCATGCTCCCCTACAATGCTGCCGCCGCGGACCGCGGAGATCCCGATCTCATATTTTTCTCTTTTTCTGCGCTCTTTGCTTCTGTCATAATTGTAGCTGTAGGCATTTCCCAAAACCCCGTTCATCGAATCCGCCATCGCCAATGCCGTGCCGCTGGGGGCATCCAGCTTCTGGTTGTGATGCTTTTCCACAATCTCCATATCAAATCCCGCCGGAGCGAAAATGGCGGCTGCCTGTTTTAACAGTTCCATCAGGGTGTGAATGCCCATGGACATATTGGAGGATTGCAGGACCGCGGTTTTTTCCGCCGCCCTGCGCACATGAGCCGTCTGCTCTTCCGAGAGTCCGGTGGTGCAGAGTACGGCCGGCATCTGTTTGTCCACGCTGTAGACTAACAGATCATCGACGGCGCTCGCGTTTGAAAAGTCGATCAGCACATCTGCTTTTACATCGCAGACTGAAATATTAGGAAATACGGGATAGTCATTTTCTATCCCGTCATACAAGTCGATGCCCGCCACGATCTCCACGCTGCCGTCCTCTCTGCAGATGGCGGAAACCGCCTGCCCCATTTTGCCGTTGCAGCCGTTTATCATTGCTTTTATCATGGTGTTGTCTTACCCCTTTTTGTTTATGGTCTTTTTGTTTATGGTCTTTTTGTTGTTTATGGCCTTTTTGTTTATGATCTTTTTGCTTATGTTTTTTCTTTCTGGTTTTTTCCATTCTAAGGCACGGCGTTTATGCCAGGCGCAATCCATATTCCCTCATGGCTTCCTTTAGCTTCACCTCGTTTGCCTCTGTCATCTCCGTCAGGGGGGAGCGCAGGGAGCCTACTTCCATTCCCATAAGATTGAGCGCTCTCTTCACAGGGATCGGATTCACCTCGCAAAACAGCGCTTCTACTAAAGGCTGTGCTTTCAGCTGCATTTCCATGGCTTTTTTGGTGTCTCCCTGAAAGAAAGCCATGCACATCTCATGCACATCCCCAGGCGCAACGTTAGACCACACGGAGATCACTCCAATGGCTCCGATTGCCATCAGCGGCACGACAATGCTATCCTCACCGGAATAGAGTTCTAATTTCCCGTCCGTTAGATACATCATTTTTGCCGCCTGGGCCACATTCCCGGTAGCCTCTTTGATGCCAACGATGTTTTCCACCTCGTGATACAGTTTTGCCGCGGTTTCCGGCAGAATGTTGCAGCCGGTCCTGCCCGGCACATTGTACATGATCACCGGCAGCTTGACAGATTCTGCAATCTTTTTGTAGTAATCGAGCAGACCGCCCTGAGTCGCCTTATTGTAATAGGGCGTGACCGCCAAAAGCCCGTCCGCGCCCGCCCTCTCGGCTTCCTGCGACAGATATACCGCTTCTCTCGTGCAGTTAGAGCCGGTCCCCGCCACCACAGGGATACGGTGTTTTGTAAACTCCACTGCCGCCTTGATCACGGCAGAGTGTTCCTCTACCGTCAGGGTGGAACCCTCCCCCGTCGTTCCCACGATGATAATGCAGTCCGTCCCCTCCCGGATCTGGAACTCGATCAGTTCTTCTAATTTTTCATAATTTACTTCTTCCTTCTCTTTCATTGGCGTGACAATCGCCACGCCGGCACCCTGAAAAACAGCCATGGCATCTCCTCCTTATCTTTCCTGGCAGACAAAAAAGCCGGCTCCCAGCGAGCCGGCTTTTGTCTTGATTCTTCCATAGTAAAATCCGATAGCTCCCCACCTTACAAAAAGATGACAGTCATAAAGTTTTTCACTTTATGCCCAAGGCCTCCATCCGCAGAAGATGGATCCTTTCGGCGCACTCCCCTTTTGCTTTTCTTCTTTTATGCCTGCCACATCCAAAAAGCGACTCATGAAGCACGCGGCCTCTATCTAAGATATGTATGCCTTTTTAAGAGAATAGCACTATCTGTCCGCTCTGTCAATCCAATTCCTCTAAAAAATCCACTTTACTGACAGAAACCTCATACGCTACTCTTTTTTCTGTTTCCACCTCTGAAATCTTTTTCACATATTCCCGGCTCTGGATCCGCCCCCAGACCTGCACATGCCCGCCGACGTCAAATCCAGACGCGAACCTCGCGTTCCTGCCCCAGCAGATGCAGGGAATGTAATCGGATTTTCCATAGGAGCGGTTGACCGCGATCAATAGATCCGCAATCTCCCGTCCCAGCGGGGTTTTTCGGTAGATCGGCTCTTTGCAGATATAGCCGTCCAGGAAAATCTGGTTGCTTTTCACATCTTCCGGCATCTCCTCTAAAAATTCAAGTTCCCGAACAAAGACAGACAGCACCAGCCTGTTTTTCTTTTCCTCATGCCGGTTGAAAGAGCGGAACTGGCCTGTCACATAGATACTCTGCCCGATAAAGTTTCCAGCCACATCAATGAGTCGTTCTGAAATCATCAAAGGTATGTAATCCATATAGCTGCTCAGGCGGTTCACTGCAACATCCACCATATAGAATCCCTCTCCGTACACTTCGTGGCTGAAGCGGAAATCTGAGACGATTTCTCCAACAATCGACACCTGGTTATTTTCAAAAATTTTATCTGCCATGAATTTTTCTCCCTTCCTCTATGCCGCACACTTGCTTTTGCTATTTATTTTTCTTGTGTTCCCGGTGCGGTCTGCCTGACACATTAGTTTTACCACGAAAGAAGGGAAGATTTTCGTGTAATATGTCGATAAGATTTTCATATTGCATTATTACCCAAATGTGATAAAATATAGAAATTGGTTTTCCGGCGCGCGGCAGCATAAAAGCAGCGCTTGCCTGCCGGATCCGGATGCGGATATTTTAACAGGAAAGAGAGAAGCAAGCTATGAAAATAAAACGTGAAGATGTCAGGAACATTGCCATCATTGCCCATGTGGATCATGGCAAGACGACCCTGGTGGACGAACTGCTGAAGCAAAGCGGCGTGTTCCGTGAAAATCAGGAGGTTCAGGAGCGCGTCATGGACTCCCATGCGCTCGAACGGGAGCGCGGCATCACGATCCTTTCTAAAAACACCGCCGTCACCTATCACGGCGTAAAAATCAACATCATTGACACGCCCGGACATGCGGATTTCGGCGGCGAGGTAGAGCGCGTCTTAAAAATGGTAAACGGCGTGATCCTTGTCGTAGACGCTTTTGAGGGCGTTATGCCGCAGACAAAGTTTGTTTTGATGAAAGCCTTAGAGCTTTCCCTGCCGGTTATCGTCTGCTTAAACAAAGTAGACCGGCCGGAGGCGCGACCCAATGAGGTGGTAGATGAGGTGTTAGAGCTGTTTATGGATTTAGACGCCTCCGACGAACAGTTAGACTGTCCTTTCCTCTTTGCTTCCGCAAAGGACGGTTATGCCGTGCGGGAGGTTCACGATCTGATCAACAACCGAAAGGATCTGACTCCTCTGTTTGAGACGATTCTCGACTATATCCCGGCGCCGGAGGGTGACCCCGGGGCAAACACCCAGGTCCTGATCAGCACCATCGATTACAATGAATATGTCGGGCGCATCGGCATCGGAAAGGTAGACAACGGCTCTTTAAAGGTCAATCAGGAAGCCGTAGTCGTAAACCACCACGAACCGGACAAATTCCGGAAAGTCCGCATCACGAAGCTCTATGAATTTGACGGTTTGCACAAAGTCGAGGTGGCGGAAGCGGGCATCGGTTCTATCGCCGCCATCTCGGGCATCTCAGACATCCACATCGGAGATACCATCTGTGACCCCGAACACCCTGTGGCCATCCCGTTCCAGAAGATTTCCGAACCGACCCTTTCCATGAATTTTATGGTCAATGACAGCCCGCTCGCCGGTCAGGAGGGAAAGTTTGTCACCTCACGCCATATCCGGGAGCGCCTGTTCCGGGAATTGAATACCGACGTGTCTCTGCGCGTGGAAGAGACGGACAGTCCGGATTCCTATAAGGTATCCGGCCGCGGAGAGCTGCACTTGTCTGTACTGATTGAAAATATGCGCCGCGAGGGTTATGAGTTTGCGGTCAGCAAAGCGGAAGTCCTGTTCCGCACCGATGAAAACGGCGGGAAGCTGGAACCGATGGAAATCGCCTATGTGGATGTTCCAGATGGATTTACCGGATCCGTGATCGAAAAGTTGAGCCAGAGAAAAGGCGAAATGACGAATATGAAGCCTATGACAGGCGGCTATACCCGTCTGGAATTCCACATTCCCTCCCGCGGCCTCATCGGCTACCGCGGCGAATTTCTGACGGACACCCGGGGAAACGGCAGCATCCACACGATTTTTCACGGATACGCGCCTTACCGCGGAGAAATTTCTTACCGCAAGCTCGGTTCCCTCATCGCTTACGAATCCGGAGAATCCGTCGCCTACGGCCTGTTTTCCGCCCAGGAGCGCGGCACCTTATTCATCGGTCCCGGGCAGAAAGTCTATGCCGGAATGGTCATCGGCGCCTGCTCAAGATCTGAGGATATCGAGTTAAACGTGTGCAAACGGAAGCATCTGACCAACACGCGTTCCTCCTCCGCCGACGAGGCCCTGACCTTAACCCCGCCAAAAATCCTGACCTTAGAGCAGGCGCTCGATTTTATCGACGTGGACGAGCTGCTAGAGGTGACTCCCGCAAGCCTGCGCATCCGCAAGCGCATCCTGGATCCTACTTTGCGGAAACGCGCCAATGTGAAAAAATAGGCAGCCGCGGAGGATTTCTGCATGGCCTCTGCTTGCGGACAACAACGGAACTTACAAAAACCCCGTCCTATGGAAAGCCAAAACGCGGAGGCCTGCATGGATTCTGCAGATCTCCGCGTTTTTCCGCGCATGGGAACGCGACGTCACATTCCTTTCCGGTAACATCGGATCCCATTTTTCCCATTGTTCTTCACTTCATACATCGCTTTATCCACCGAAGCGAGCAGTTCCGTTTTCGTCACTCCATCTTTCGGATACATGGCGATTCCCATGCTCGCGCACAGGCGCAGCTGCTTTCCCGCTATGTAATAAGGCGTCTCAAAGGTTCTTTGGATCGCCTGCGCATAGGCAAGCACATTCTTCAGATCGCCATCATCTACGATCGCCATAAATTCATCTCCCGCCAGACGGTAAACGGTCATCTTTTCATCGGAGACTCCCCTGGAGCGCTCTGCCAGCTCCCGCAGGACCCTGTCCCCCTCATTGTGGCCATAAATATCGTTGATGTCCTTAAAGCCATCCAGATCGTACATGATCAGGCCAAACCTCTGATCCAGCGCGATCCTCCGCTCTGTTTCTTCCATAAAGACCCTGCGGTTGAGCAGGGAGGTCAGGGCATCGTAGCGTGAAATGTATTTCAGCCGCTCGTTTGACTCGCTGATGGCCTCATTCATGTTCTTCTTCCGTTTATTGTCCCTGATCAAAAGCGCAATGAAAACCAGCAGGACAGCCGTCACTAAAATGAAAATGTATGCCATCCCTTTATAGCGCTCAAAAAAATTCTCCTTATGATTGACGATCTCCGCATCGGCCGGAAGCTGGGAACGCTTGATTTCAAACCGCTTCATCACATTCTCATCAAAACAGAACATCCTTGACGAATCCTCTAAAAGGGTGAGCGTCTGGGAATCTTTTCCCTCAAGCGTCTGGCGCGCCATTTCCCCGGCGGTGAAGCCCATCTGCTTCTGGGAGACGATCTCTCCCCCTAAAAACCCTTTGCCCATTCCGATAGAGACAATGGAGAACGTGGGTATCTGAGCCGCGCTGGTGATCATATGCACGGCCTCCTCATTCGCATAGATGTTGCCGTCTCCATCCTCGCTGCACATCACATAGATCAAAATCGTCTCTGTGCCCAATGACTTCACCTGGCGGAGCAGCTCCTCCTGAGAAAGCTCCGACGCGTTGATGTCACTAAACGCCAGCTCCGGAAATTTATCGGAATATTTGTAAAACTCTTCCCGCTCGCTGATCCCCGTCTTCGTATTGTCCAAGATGCTGACCACCCTCGTGGCCTGCGGATACAGGGACATCGCCATCTTTATGGTATTTTCATAGGAAAGGCTTTCAAGCACCCCGGAAACCAGGGGCGACTTGCTCGCCTCCTCCGCTTTTTCCACATTGCTCACTCCCTCAAAAATGATAGGAATGCCGGGAAACAGCTCCTGCTGATATTTTAACGCGAAATCAAACGCCTCGTCATCCCCTACAATGACTACATCATACGGCGGGACCATCTGCAGAACGTAGCTCATCTTTTCATGGAACAGATCCCTGTTCTCCTGGGTATCTACATTCTTCGCGTCCATAAACTGGTAATCGAGAATGACGTCTTCCCCTAACGCCTCCTCAATCCCCTCCATCTGCTCCGGCACCGTCTCCCAGGAATACGAATAGGAGCTGATGAACAGCACCCGGTCTTTCGGCTGCACCGCCGCTTTCAAGCTAATACCTGCTGCAACAAAAAGGGATAAAAAAATCCATACCCCTATCAACTTTCTTTTCATATTACTTACTTCCGTTTATCTTTGTATTCTATGAATATTTTGCTATTTATTGCATAAAATGTCAATCTTTTTTTCTATTTATCTTCGTGTTTTGTATATTCTCCCTCATCTCAAAGCTGCGCTTCCATTCTTTTGTCCCCTCTACTTTATGTACCTGCGACTGGTTCTTAGATAAAAACCGGGTAAGATCGTAGCAGTCTACCCAGATCTCGTTTCCTTCCTCCCGCCGTTTTTCATCAAAGATCAGCTCTAGTCCATAGTGGAGATGCACCGTGTCAATGTTGTTGACGTTTTCCTTCGCGCTGTAGCCGGTATGCCCCATATAGCCGATGACGTCTCCCGCCGTCACCGGATCCCCCTCTTTTAAGTCCTGGCGATAGGGGTAGTTCTGCCGCAGATGGGCATAATAATAGTATCTTTTTTGGTCAAAGCTGCGGATGCCTATGCGCCATCCCCCATACTGATTCCAGCCCAGGGCTTCCACGGTTCCGGATTCGATGGCTATGATAGGCGTTCCTACCTGCCCCATCATATCATGCCCCAAGTGCTGCCTCCGGTAGCCATAGCTCCTCGATACGCCGAAATCATCGTAATCGCTGTAGGGAAATCCTTTTGCTATGGGCAAAAATGCTTTCAGCCCATATTTCTTCACGAAAGGCCCTCCCTCTTTCTCCTGTATCTCATACTCTCCTACCATCCCGCCTAACACCGCGGTATAGGCTTCGTGGTAATACGGATAATATTTCAGGTCTTTTACCGCCTCTTCCATGGTGATCTCTTTCCGCTCCAGCCTCTCCGCGACCGAGCGGATATCAGAAACAGCGTCCGCTCCAAATTCTCCCCCTCTTTTTGCCGCCGCGTACGCCAGCAATTCGATCCAGTTAAGAGGGACCTCTTTGCCATGGCTTTCCACGTCATATTCATACGCTTTACAGAGCGCCTCATAAGACACCTGAAAATCCACCCATTTGATCGTCCCCTCAGCCGTCGTCTCCACGGTCTTGCTCTCGAATAAGCCTGTATGCTCAAAAAAAATCATTCCTATCACCAGTAAAAGCGCACTCTCCAGCACAATTGCCGCCTTTATCCTGTCGCAGCGCCGTTGCCTTTTCTCGGATATCCCCTGCATCTTTCCTTATTTCCTGATTTTTCATTCTATTATATGAAAAAACGGGAATGTTATTCGTAATGCCGCCTCAATGGCAGGACGCCTGTTCCGCATGGCGCGGGGGATTCAGGGGCGGCATTCCCGGCATTTTCCATAGAGGATGGAGTTTTTGCACTGCAGCAAGAATCCGTGATCCCTGCTGATATGTTCCGCGATCTCTTCCATAAACCCGCATTCCAGATGGAGGATCCTGCCGCAGTTTACGCATTTTAAATGAAGATGCGACTCGCAGCGGTGCCCGGTCTCCACATACTGATAGGCCGCCTGGGCGCCCTTTTCCGCCGCGTATTTGATAACCGTACCTTCTTTTTCCAGCTTGTCCAGATAGCGGTAGATCGTGGTGATGTTCACTTCACTGTCCGTTTCTTTCAGATAGCCGTCAATCTCAGACGCCGTGACCGTCCTCTCGCTGCTCCGCTTTAAAAAATCCAGGATCTTCTTCCGGCTGACGGTAGCATAACTGTTTCCTGCCATGATCCTCTCCCTGCTTAAAAAGTTATTCCTAATAATTCTATCACAACGCCCCAGAAAACGCCAGTTCCATATAATACGCCGATGATCTTTGCGTTCTGCCTTTGGTTTTTGTTCAGGCGCAGCAGCACCAAAAGGCCTACTCCCGCATTGACCAACAGGCCCGCCATCATCTCTCCCGCTCCGATGATCCGCTCTAAATACAGCTCCGTAATGACCACGGAAGAGGCGCAGTTTGGTATCAGTCCCACCAGCGCCGCCGCAAGCTCCCCCGCCACCGGGATGCGGACAAACAGCTGCCTTAACGCGTCTTCACCGATCGCTCCGACCAGCATATTCAAGATCAGGGAAATGAGGAAAATATCAAACAGGATCTTCGCCGTGTGTTTTATGGCAGGTTTTAAAATCCCCGCTTCGCATCTGCAATCTTCCTCTTCCAAACTGACAGGAGCCTCCCTTTCCTCTTCTTTCCGCTTCGCCAGATGGACGCGGCACCATTCGATGGCCATGCCGGAAATGATGGCGATCGCCGCCTTCACCGCCAGCACCTTTCCCATGACAGAGATCGGGACCGCCCGGGAGATCATCACCGGGATCATCTCATCCGAGGTGGAGAGATAGACTGCCAGAAGCGTCCCCGCCGAGATCACTCTTCCCGCGTAAAGGCTCGATGCCGCTGTAGAAAATCCGCACTGAGGCACCACGCCCAAAAGCCCGCCCCATACCGGCCCGAGTTTTCCGGCATTCTTTATCTGGTTTTTTGCTCTCTCGCCCGTCTTGCGCTCTAATATCTCCATCAAAAGATAGGTGAAAAACAAAAAAGGCACGATCTTTACGCTGTCTATGACGGTATCCCATATCATCTCTGCCATTGCAATCCTCCGCTTCCTGCCGCTTGTATCCGCACATTGTCCGCATTTGCAACTTATTTGCAGATTCAATTATAGAGGATTTACATGAAATGTCAAGAGGCTTGACTCTCAGAAAAAACGCGCTCCGCGCCATACGCAAAAACAGTCATTGCCCGGACTGCTCTTTGATGATCCGCTGGTTTTCCTCTATTTTCGCCTTGGTCAGAGGATACATAAAAAGGAGCAGCAGGCCGCCCGCGAAAAAGCTCAGAGCCGGGATCCAGAGAGAGATTGCATAGATGCTCTCACGCACCGCATCCGTCTGCACTTTTGCCGTTTCATTATAACCGATGGCTGCCAGCGCCCAGCCTCCGATCCCTCCTGCCAGCGCCTGTCCCAATTTTCTGGAGAACGAATAGACCGCGTAAACGGTTCCGTCTTTTCTCCTGCCGGTATGCACCTGATAATTGTCGATAACGTCCGATAAAAACGCCCAGGTCACTATGGTGTAGTAACCCGCAGCCAGATAGGCAAAAAACAGGCACGTCACATATACCGCCGGATGCTTGATATGGAAAAAATAAATCAGCATGTAAATAGCCGCCGTCGCAAGCAGGGAAATGCTGCCCGCTTCCTTTTTCCCAAATTTTCTTGTGATGACGCCGCCAAAAGGGGCGATCAAGAGCATGGCCGCTAAGGAAATCACACTGACGGCCGGGAGATAACCCGTGTCTCCGAAATAGTCCAAAAACAGATACTGATTCAGGGCGGAGACAGAAAGGTTTGCCACCAGAGACAGCAGCGCTCCCAGCATGACGGCAATAAATGCCTTGTCGCGGATCAATTCCTTTAGGTCTGTAAACAGGGTACTCTTGCCGTCTTTTGCCGCCTGCGGCAGTTCGATCCGCTCCCTGCAGAAACGGTAGCAGCAGAAATAGCAGAAAATGGCAAACACGGCGAATGCGGCCGCCACCAGAAAAAACCGCGGGCCGCTGGGAACACTGTTCCCCTCCGCATCCTCTACATAGACAAGCATGGGCGTTACGATCCCCACAAATACGCCGGCAAACATCGCCCCCATGGTGCGGAAGGTAGAAAGCGTTGTGCGCTCCCCCGCATCTCCCGTGATCACCGACGCCATGGATCCATAGGGGATATTGATGCCCGTATAGCAGATGCTCCCCCACAAAATATAGGTAATGATCACATATGCCATTTTTGCCCCGTAAGGCCAGTCTGCCACGAGATAATTATACATCAGCACGCTTGCGGCGGCTACCGGTACCGCCATACGCTTAATCCAAGGGCGGAATCTGCCGTCCTGGCGCTGCTTCCCGTTATCGCAGAGGTTCCCCATCCCAACGTCCGTAAAGGCATCCACAAGCCGCGCTGCCAGAAACAGGGTGCCGACCATGCCGGCCGCAAGCCCCAGCACTTTTGTGTAAAATACCATCAGATAAGATGCCGCCATCTGAAAGGTAAAATCGTTCCCCAGATCCCCCAGTAAATACCCCACTTTGTCCCATATCCCAAAGGGGCGTTCTTCTTTCTTCTCTCTCTGCACTGTCCAACTCCTTCTTTTCATCGTTTCAGAAACATCTTCTTTCCAGCGTTTCAGAAGCTCCTCCATCCAGCATTTCAAAAGCTTCTTCCACCCAGCGTTTCGGAAGCTTCCTCCATCCAGCATTTCGGAAGCTTCTTCTCTCCATAGTTTTCGCTCATTTTTCAAAAATATGCATTTTAGAA
>CAZAMD010000007.1:50218-52754 GCA_964486485.1 uncultured Roseburia sp.
GAAGCTTCTTCTCTCCATAGTTTTCGCTCATTTTTCAAAAATATGCATTTTAGAACGATGAGCCTTTCTGCGTTTTCCTCCCTTATGGCACAACAAACAGGGCGTCTTAAAAGCCATGGTTTGAAAAATGGCTTCTAAGATGCCCTGTTGTCAGCGGATATCTTATGTTTTTGCGGCAGCTCACCCACAACCGATGCCATGGACGAACACGCCGCCTGAATGCTTTATAAGTGCAGCACCCTCTCTTTGATCTCCTGCGTCCTGCCCTGATTCCAGAACTGCGTGCCGATATAGCCGCAGGTCCTGCGGGCCACGCTCATCATGTTCTGGTCACGGTTGCCGCAGTTCGGACACTCCCATACCAGTTTGCCGTGCTTATCATTCACAATCTTGATCTCTCCCGAATAACCGCACTCTAAGCAGTAATCACTCTTCGTGTTCAGCTCCGCGTACATAATGTTTTCATAGATGTACTGCATCACGGAGAGCACCGCCTCTAAATTATCCTGCATATTCGGCACTTCCACATAGCTGATCGCCCCTCCCGGGGATAACTCCTGGAACTGGGACTCGAATTTCAGCTTATCAAAAGCGCTGATATTCTCCGTCACATGCACATGATAGCTGTTGGTAATATAATTCCTGTCCGTCACTCCGGGAATCAGCCCGAAGCGTTTCTGCAGGCATTTTGCGAATTTATAGGTCGTGGATTCCAGCGGCGTCCCATATAGGCTGAAATCAATGTTATGCTTCTCTTTCCACTTTGCGCAGGCTTCATTTAAATAACGCATCACTTCGATGGCGAACTCTGTGCCGCCCGGCTCTGTGTGGGAAACGCCTTTCATGTATCTGGTACACTCGCAGAGTCCCGCGTATCCCAGAGAAATCGTGGAATAGCCGTTGTAGAGCAGTTTGTCAATGGTCTCTCCTTTTTTGAGGCGGGCCAGGGCTCCATTCTGCCAAAGGATCGGCGCCACATCGGACAGAGTCCCTTTCAGGCGGTTATGCCTCGCCATCAGCGCACGGTAGCAGATCTCCAGGCGCTCGTCCAGAATCTCCCAGAATTTCTCCATATCCCTGTCAGAGGAACATGCCACATCCACGAGATTGAGAGTCACCACGCCCTGATTGAATCTTCCGTAATATTTTTTGCCTTTCACATAATTGTTCGCGTTGGCATAGTTTTCTTCCGTCCTGTCCACAGAAAGGAAAGAGCGGCAGCCCATGCAGGTATAGCACGCGCCGTTCTTGAGCTTTTTCATGATCTTCTCAGAAATATAATCAGGAACTAAGCGTTTTGCTGTACATTCCGCAGCCAGCTGGGTCAGATACCAGTATTTAGAACCCTCCCTGATATTGTCTTCCTCCAGGACATAGATCAGCTTCGGGAATGCCGGCGTGATATACACGCCTTTCTCATTTTTTACCCCTAAAATGCGCTGATGGAGCATCTCCTCGATGACTGCCGCCAGATCGTCCCTAAGCTGCCCTTCCGGAACTTCATTCAAATACATAAACACGGTGATGAACGGCGCCTGTCCATTGGTGGTCATTAAGGTGATGACCTGATACTGTATCGTCTGCACGCCGCGGTTGATCTCCTCTCTGACGCGGATCTCCGCGATTTTGTTGATCCGCTCCTCGGTCGGCTCGATCCCCGTAGCCTCCAATTCCGCTTTCACCTGCCTGCGGTATTTCTCACGGCTCACCTGCACAAAAGGCGCCAGATGGGAGAGGGAAATGCTCTGCCCGCCATATTGGGAGCTTGCTATCTGGGCGATCGCCTGGGTCGCGATATTGCACGCCGTAGAGAAACTCTTTGGGGGGTCGATCATCGTCTCGCTGATGACGGTGCCGTACTGAAGCATATCCTCTAAATTGACCAGGCAGCAGTTGTGCATATGCTGGGCAAAATAATCCGCATCGTGAAAATGGATCAGGCCGTTCTCATGGGCTTCCACAATATCCGGCTCTAACAGGAAACGCTTCGTAATATCCTTGCTGACCTCTCCCGCCATATAATCTCTCTGCACGCTGTTGACGGTCGGATTCTTGTTGGAATTTTCCTGCTTTACTTCCTCGTTGTTGCACTCTAAGAGGCTTAAGATCTGCTCGTCGGTAGAGTTTGACTTCCGCACCAGCGCTCTCTTGTAGCGATAGGTAATATAGTTGCGCGCCACGGTGAATGCCCGCTGATTCATGATCTGATTCTCCACCATATCCTGGATCTCTTCCACGCTGGGGGAACGCTTCATATTCTCGCAGGCTTTTTCGATATTCTTTAAGATAATGCTGATCTTGTCGTCGCTTAATTTTTCATAATCAATTACGCTGTCATTCGCTTTCCGAATGGCAGTCTCAATCTTTTTTAAATCAAAGGTATCTTCCGCACCGCTTCTCTTTATAATCTTCATATCGCTTAAATCCTTTCTTTTATTTTCTCCCGATTTCCGCGCCGCTTTGCCTCCGCGCCACAGATGATATTTATTTTATACAACATCTTGTGTTTTTTGTCAATGCTTTTTACTACATTATG
>CAZAMD010000008.1:0-49971 GCA_964486485.1 uncultured Roseburia sp.
TCAGTTCTTTCAGCAATTCCTGCACGGCTGGTATTTCGTTGCTTTTGTCATCCGTGCACCGCTGGGCAAGCGTGAGTCCAAGTTCACACACTTGCGCACTGATGATGTGCAGGGGACTCTCGATCTTATCCATTTTCACGGTTGAGCAGATCGTCTTCCCGTCAAGGGAAATCGTCATGTCCCTTGATCCTTCGGGCATGAAGGAGTAGACCCATTCCGTAAAGCACCGGTTGAGCGATTCGGGCTTTATGAGTTTCAGCAAACACAGGATCCAATAATAGCACGGCACGTGACTGATTCCGAATTCCTCCCTTAAAAATCCGCTTGCCCTGTCACTCGCTGCCCACTGGTGTATCTGATGGACATTCCTTAATCCGCAGATACTTCCTAAAATGGCTATCGTTATCACTTCTGCTACACTGCAAAAATACCCGTCATATTCCTCATATAACTCTACTTCTTCAAAATACTCTGTGATTCCATTATTTTTCATAGTTCCACTATACCACACTGGTCAAGATTTTGAAAATTGATTTCCGTGTATTCGAGGCAACCCACATTGCTCAATTTGAAAATGCTGATATAATGTTAGTACAGCTTATTGCGCTACTTCATGATGTTGATGATTATAAACTTTTCCCTGGAAATATAAATTTTCAAAATACTCGTTATTTTTTAAATATACATAAATTTCCACCTTTACAAATTGATATCATTTGTTCTATAATTGCCGAACTATCATATAAAGGTTCTGAAACGCATACACCGAAAAGTATTGAGGGAAAAATTGTTCAAGATGCAGATCGACTCGACGCAATAGGTGCCATAGGCATCGCACGTACCTTTGCCTATGGTGGGACTATTAATCGTCCTATTCACGACCCTTTGATTGCACCAAATTCAGATATAAGTTATACTATTTACCAAAATTACAAGGGTACGAGCATTAATCATTTTTACGAAAAATTATTATGTTTGAAAGATTTTTTTAATACGAGTGAAGCAAAAAAATTGCAGAGCATCGGCATTTCTTTATGAAAAACTTTCTTAATGAATTTTTAGACGAATGGGAATGTAAATTTTGATTTACTAAGTTAGTGTCTGCTCATTAAGCAGAAGTTTAAGCACAAATGCTGAATGTTAGTTTTTTCGGCGGATTTTTCTGCCATTTGCACCTTGAAAAAATCGAGAGCAGATAAGCGCAAAAATGAACCGCCGCCAGGTAGTTCACATTCATTGCGAGGATGGATAATGCGATGGAACTGCGGGTAGTTGTATCCAGCCTGGTTTTGATCAGCCCAAGACCATAACACCGCTTCGCCAGACTGGATCCTCTTTCGACTTCAATGCGGCCGATGTTATCCACATAGGCCTGTTTCTCTTCTTCTGCAGATAATGCACGCGGCCTTCCGAGGGCAGGTCCGGAAATACGGATGCCATGCTTCTTACAATAAGCACGATTTGCCCGGTTACGATAAATCTGATCTGCCGGCACACGCTCCGGATAATGTCCTGTCCGCCCGCGATACCTGTCGATGGCTCCTGCCAGCACATCGCATTCATTGTACGCATCAAAGCACAGATATTCCAGCCGGGCTATTCCTCTTTCATCGATGCTCATATCCAGCCTGGCGCCAAACTCTGCCGGATCTTTCGCCTTGCCACGGACGATCGGGCGGATGTATGGCTGGCTAATGCTGACAATACATTTCTCGTTCCATAGCGGAGAAGGTGATGTCGTTGATGGAAGTGAAATTCTTTTCGGCGGAGGAATGGATTTTGGAAAAGATGCTGATTGGCTGATCAGTGTGGCATTTTTTTGAAAGTTGTTTATTATGAGAGCAGTAAATCAGGGCTTCTGTGGATAAAACTGCGGAAACTCAAGAAAAGCCTCCTTGACGCAGGATAGGAATCAGGAGTATTATGAAACACATCCGCAGGTTCTTTTTTCCGCCTCCGCAAATATCGCGCGGCGGGTGCTCTGCCGGACATGCCTCGGACATCGGAAAGAGGCGGGAAAGGCAGCGTTTGCCGCTGATGTGTTTGCGCTGTTTGGAGCTTTCAGGGAAGAGCCGGGGAAATAAAAGAGACCGGGAAAGGAGAGGCAGCCATGGAACAGATAGAGAAACTTGTGAAGATGACGGAGGAGAGCGGAAATATTGTTTTCTTCGGAGGGGCGGGAGTGTCTACCGAGAGCGGCATACCCGACTTCCGCAGCGTGGACGGCTTGTACCATCAAACATACGATTATCCGCCGGAGACGATTTTGAGCCATTCGTTTTACCTGAACCATACGGAAGAGTTTTATCGCTTTTACCGGGATAAAATGCTCTGCCTGGGGGCAAAGCCGAATATTACCCATGAAACGCTCGCCCGGCTGGAGGAGGCGGGCAAGGTGAAAGCGGTCATCACGCAGAATATTGACGGACTGCATCAGAAGGCCGGCAGCAAAAAAGTCTTAGAGCTTCATGGCAGCATTCACAGAAACTACTGCAGGAAGTGCGGGAAAAAATTTGATGCGGAATATATCTTGAACGCTGCCGGAAAAGTACCGCTCTGCGATGCGTGCGGCGGAGTGATCAAGCCGGATGTGGTGCTGTATGAGGAAGGGCTGGATCAGCAAACGCTGAAGGAAGCCGTCTATGATATCCGCCATGCGGATCTGCTGATCGTCGGTGGCACATCTCTGGCGGTATATCCGGCGGCGGGACTGATCGATTATTATAGGGGAAATAAGCTGGTCCTCATCAACAAATCCGCTACGCCGATGGACAGCCGGGCGGATCTGCTGATACAAAAAGGGCTTGGGGAAGTATTTGAAAGGATTTCGCGGGAGGTGCTGGAAACAGGAAAGGGATAAATGCTGTATGCGAAGCCCCGGCAGGCTTGATGCAGGAATAGCCGCAAAGGGGAGAATGGAGGAAGTTATGGATAGGTATGAAGTGGGGGATGTCGTCCGCTTGAAGAAAAAACATCCTTGCGGCAGCAGTGAATGGGAAATCCTGCGCGTAGGGGCGGATTTCCGGCTGAAATGCTTAGGGTGCGGCCATCAGGTTATGCTTACCCGCAGGCTGGTGGAAAAAAATACAAAAGAAATTCACAAAAAAGCTTGAAATCTTATGCTTTTCATGTTAAAGTAGATACTCGTGATATATTAAAATTCCTTGCTCGCTCCTGTAAAAGCGGCGGGCCAGAGACCAAAAGGAGGAAATCCGCATGAACAAGTATGAATTAGTACTCGTCGTCAGCGCAAAGATTGAAGATGATGCGAGGACAGACACCGTAGAGAGGGCAAAAGAGTACATTACCCGTGCCGGCGGTACGGTGACAGAAGTGGAAGAGGCTGGAAAGAAAAAATTAGCTTACGAGATCCAGAAGATGACAGAAGCTTACTATTATTTCATTCAGTTTGAGGCCGCTTCTAATGCTCCGGCAGAGGTGGAGCGCGATGTCCGCATTATGGATAATGTTCTCCGTTTCTTATGCGTTAGAAAAGACGGGAAATAGAGGGAAATCACATGAACAAAGTCATTCTTATGGGACGCCTGACCAGAGATCCTGAGGTGCGTTATTCTCAGGGAGAGCAGGCGACCGCAGTTGCAAGATATACCATCGCAGTTGACAGGAGATTTCGGAGGGACGGCGAGCAGCAGACCGCCGATTTCATTCCCTGCGTGGCATTTGGACGTCTCGGGGAGTTCGCGGAGAAGTATCTCCGCAAAGGGATCAAGATCGTGGTTGCCGGACGGATCCAGACAGGAAGCTATACCAACAGGGAAGGGCAGCGGGTATATACCACAGACGTTATCGTGGAAGAATGCGAGTTTGCAGAGAGTAAAAACTCCAGTGGAGAAAACGCAGGATTTTCACCTGCGGAAAGACCATCCCCCGGCAGTGCGGCAGGCGATGGCTTCATGAATATCCCGGACGGGATTGATGAAGAGTTACCATTCAATTAAATGTGACAGGAGGTAATGATCATGGCTTTCAATAAAGCGGCAGACAAAGAAGGCGCGCCAGCAAAGAGGCGTCCAATGCATAGGAGAAAAAAAGTTTGTGTATTCTGTGGCAAGGATAATGTCATTGATTACAAAGACACAAATAAATTAAAGAGATATATCTCTGAGAGGGGAAAAATCCTTCCCCGCCGTATCACAGGAAACTGTGCGAAGCATCAGAGGGCGCTTACGGTTGCGATTAAGAGGGCGCGCCATGTAGCTCTTATGCCTTATGTATGTGAATAAAGCTGCTGTGGATCTGCAGTAACGGCAGGCAGCGAAAGGACCGGTTATCTGTTTGATATCCGGTCTTTTTGCTTTACAAAATCCTAAGATTTTATGAAGAATAGGAGGGACGGCTTGGATTTTTGCCCGAAATCATATAAGATAGGTGGTAGTACGGCAGATTAAATATGGCGGCGCAGCGGTGCGGCGATAGGAGGGGGACATGAAAAAGAGCATACGCGGACTGGCAGTCTCAGCGGCAGTTATGATGTTTCTGACCGGGTGCGGAGGAGGGGAAGCTCCGCAGGAAAAGGAAGACACCGAAAAGGAATCATTTTTTTTCATAGATGAGGAGGAATTGGGCGATACGAGGATACAGGAGTACGCTTCGGATGAGGAATATCCGCAATTGGCGGCCTTTTTGAGCGATTATTACCAGATACCCGAAGAATATTTACAGGAAACCAGATATTACTACAATTTTGCGGATTTAAACGAAGACGGGACAGATGAAATCGTGGCATTGACGATCGGGGAAACGACCAGCGATTCCGACGGAGAATGCATCCTGATATTACGGACGGTGGGGGGATCGTTCCAGGTGGCAGGCGATTTCCGGGACGCCCGCACACCCGTGCTCATCAGTGATGAGATGGCGGATGGCTGGCATGAGGTGATCTACCCCGTATATGGGGGACTGCAGGAAACGGGATACAGAAAATGCAGCTATCAGGGAGACGAGGGATATCAGAGCGGGGAAGGGGATTTTACAGAGGAGGTAGATGCCGGATCGGGAGTCTGGATATTGTCAGATAACCTGATCGACGATTGGGATCAGGGGGATTACCTGACATTGGCTCCGGGGAGCTGAAGCGGGAGATGCGGACGGCGCTCCTGGATTGCCGCGGCCGGAAACCTTTTTTTCGGAAAATGCTTTATATTGCGGGGGTAAAATGGTATAATCCATAGGAAATGACCTTTTGCAGAGGGAATGCCCGAGGGTTTCGGGTTTAGGAGAGAGATATGAAAAGCAATAAGATAAAATTAAAGGGAAGACTTCGTACATATTTCTACCTTCCGCTGCTCCTGACCATCGTTCTGGCGGGGATGAACATAGCGGTTTACATGGAGGGGATACGATATGGAGTGCTGTTTTCCGTATTTGTGCTTCTTTATTTTTTCATCATGCTGTTTGCTGCCAGGCGCAGCAAGACGCTGCTGATGAATGAGATGATAAATTTTGCTACCCAGTATGGAAGCGTCCAGAAACAGCTGCTCAACGAATTTGCCATACCCTATGCCCTGCTCGATTTTAACGCCAAAATCCTGTGGGTCAATGAGCAGTTTGCGAAAGTCACGGGAAAAAGCAAAAATTACCACAAATCCATCACCAGTATTTTTCCGGCAGTAACGAAAGAGTTGCTCCAGCGCAGTGAGGGAGCGTGCGAGATAGCCTTGACCTTGAACGGCCGCAGTTACCGCTGTTCCATGAAACGGATTTATTTCGGGCAGCTTTTGGAGAACAGCGGCATCCTCTCCATGGAGGACAATAATGAATACTTAACGGCTGTTTATCTCTTTGATGAGACGGAGCTAAAGCGTTATATCCAGGAAAAAGAAGACCAGAAAATGGTGGCGGGGCTGGTATACATCGATAACTATGAGGAAGCGCTAGACAGTATCGAGGACGTGAAGCGCTCCCTGTTAGTGGCGCTGATCGACCGGAAAGTCAATAAATATTTTTCAGAGATTGATGCGCTGGTGCGGAAAATAGAAAAAGACAAATATTTTGTTGTCTTTAAGTACAAATACCTGGCGCAAATGCGGGAAAACCGCTTTAGCCTGATCGAGGATGTGAAGACGGTAAAGGTCGGAAATGAGATGGCAGTCACTTTGAGCATCGGCATTGGAGCGAACGGCGTCAGCTATACGCAGAATTATGAGTATGCCCGCATGTCGATCGATCTCGCCCTAGGGAGAGGCGGGGATCAGGCGGTGGTCAGAGAGGGGGAAGAAGTTTCCTACTATGGCGGCAAGACCCAGCAGGTAGAGCGGAATACCCGTGTGAAAGCGCGGGTAAAGGCCCATGCCCTGCATGAGATCATTGAGAGCCGCGGACATGTCGTGATCATGGGACACAGCATCAGCGACGTCGATTCCCTTGGGGCGGCCATCGGAGTTTACTGTGCGGCCAGGAGCCTTGGGAAAAAAGCGCAGATTGTATTGAATGAGATCACATCCTCCCTCCGGCCGCTGGTGGAATGCTTTACAGAAGAGAACGGCTATCCGGCGGATTTATTTATCAGAAACGAAGAAGCCTTGCTGATCACAGATGACAATACCCTGGTCGTGGTGGTGGATGTAAACCGCCCCAGCTATACGGAGTGTCCTGAGCTGCTGAAGCGCTGCAAGACGGTCTGTGTCTTTGACCATCACAGGCAGAGCAGCGAGGTCATCGTAAATCCGGTCCTCTCTTATGTAGAGCCATATGCCTCAAGCGCCTGTGAGATGATAGCGGAGGTACTGCAGTATTTTCCGGAAAATATCCGCCTTGCGCCCTGTGAGGCAGACACGATCTATGCGGGGATCTTGATCGATACGAATAATTTTATGACAAAAACAGGGGTGCGCACGTTTGAAGCGGCGGCTTATCTAAAACGCGCGGGGGCGGAAGTGACCCGTGTCCGCAAGAGATTGCGGAATGACATGGAAGATTATAAGGCCCGCGCGGAAGCCATCCGGTATGCGGAAGTATACCGCGGAGCGTTTGCGATATCGGTCTGTCCGGCGAATAAAGTCGAGAGTCCGACGATTGTTGGAGCGCAGGCGGCAAACGAGCTTTTGAACATCATAGGGATCAAGGCATCTTTCGTGCTGACGGAGTACCAGAATAAAATCTACATCAGCTCGCGCTCCATTGATGAGATCAATGTGCAGCTGATCATGGAACGCCTGGGAGGGGGCGGTCACCTGAACGTGGCGGGCGCACAGCTTAGCAACTGTTCGATGGCGGAGGCAAAGCGCAAGCTCGAGAACACGATTGATGAGATGTTAAAAGAAGGAGACATTGAAGAATGAAAGTCATTTTATTACAGGATGTGAAGACAGTGGGGAAAAAAGGTGAGATCGCAGAGGTCAGCGACGCCTATGCCAGAAATGTGATTTTCCCAAAGAAATTGGGCGTGGAAGCCACCCCAAAGAATCTGAACGATCTGAAATTGCAAAACAAACATGCGGAAAAAGTGGCGCAGGAAAATTATGAAGCCGCAGTCGCGTTAGCGGAAGAATTAAAAGACAAAAAGATTACTGTAAAAATGAAAGCGGGGGAGGGCGGAAGAACATTTGGGTCCGTATCCACCAAAGAGATCGCGGCGGCGGCAAAAGCGCAGCTTGGCATAGAGCTGGATAAGAAGAAAATGCAGCTGCCGGAGCCGATCAAAAGTTTTGGCGTGACAGAGGTTTCCATCAGGCTCCACCCGAAAGTGACCGGAACATTTTCTGTCCATGTCGTAGAAGAATAAGTGTCCAGGAAAAGATTTGCTGCAGAGATGCGGCAAATTTTTTCACACGGCTCTTTGTGCCGAGAACGTCACAAATAAGCCCTTATCCAGAGAGAGGAACGGCAGACGCCGCGTTCTCTTGCGGTCTTTCAAACGCAAACGTTCTCGGAATGGAGATTTCTATGGAGGAAGCGTTAGTCAAACGGATTATGCCAAACAGCCTGGAGGCGGAAAAGTCTGTGATCGGTTCCATGATCATGGATCAGGATGCCATTCTGACAGCGATGGAGATGCTAAGCAGCGAGGATTTTTATCACAGGCAGTACGGAATCCTCTTTGAGGCCATGGCGGAACTTTACAATAAAAGCCTGCCGGTGGATCTGATCACCCTGCAGAATAAGTTAAAGGAAAAGGATGTTCCTGAGGAGATTTCCAGCTTAGAGTTTGTGCGGGATCTTATGACAACACTGCCGACATCGGCAAATGTAAAGTATTACGCTCAGATCGTGCGGGATCACGCGCTGCGGCGGAGGCTGATAAAATTAAATCAGGAGATTGAAAATGAGTGTTACCTGGGCAGGGAGAGCATAGAGTCTGTGATGGACTCCACAGAGAAAAAGGTCTTTGATCTCCTTTCCGCAAGGAGCGGCAGCGGAGACTATGTGCCTATCCGCCAGGTGGTCATGAACGCGCTGGAAAAAATCGAAAACGCGGCAAAGGCCACTGGTACGGTGACCGGAATACCAACAGGGTTTATCGACTTAGACTACCGCACGGCGGGACTGCAGCCCTCGGATCTGATCCTGGTGGCAGCGCGCCCTTCCATGGGGAAAACGGCATTTGTCCTGAATATCGCGCAGTATGTCGCCTTTCATGAGAATCTGTGCACGGCCATATTTTCTCTGGAAATGTCAAAAGAGCAGCTGGTCAACCGCCTTTTTTCCCTGGAATCAAGGGTGGATGCCCAGGCGCTCCGCACCGGCAATCTGTCGGATACGGACTGGGAAAAATTGATCGAGGGCGCGGGCATTATCGGCAATTCCGATCTGATCATAGATGACACGCCGGGGATTTCCATTTCCGAGGTGCGCAGTAAATGCCGCAAATATAAGCTGGAGCATGATCTGAAGCTGATCATCATTGATTACCTGCAGTTGATGTCCGGCTCCGGGAGGGGCAGCGAGTCCCGCCAGCAGGAGATTTCAGAAATTTCCCGCTCTTTAAAGGCGCTAGCGAGGGAGCTGGAGGTTCCTGTAGTGGCTTTATCCCAGCTCTCCCGCGCCGTAGAGCAGCGTCCGGATCACCGCCCGATGCTCTCTGACCTGCGTGAATCGGGAGCCATTGAGCAGGATGCGGATGTCGTAATGTTTATATACCGTGACGATTATTACAACCACGATTCTGACATGAAAGGCATTTCTGAAATCATTATTGCAAAGCAGAGGAACGGTCCCATCGGAACGGTGAATCTGGTGTGGCTGCCGCAGTATACAAAGTTTGCGAATATGGAAAAGTGAGTTTGCCTTTCCTGCCAAAGCTGACAAACAAAGCGGGAAAACGACAGCATCCCCGCGGAAAGATCGTCCGCTGTCGCAATAAGGCGAGCGATTTTCGTTGTAGGGGGGAAGGGGATTGCTTATAATGTAGGTTAGGGGAAAGGAACGGTCTGTTCCCTTGCCGAAATAAAAACCCGTCACTTTGTGGCGTGATTTTCCACAGGGTAAGAAAGGTGTGAGTATCAACATGGAAAAAGTACGTTACATGATATCGGACGCCGCAAATATTGTCAATGTGGAGTCTCATGTGCTGCGTTACTGGGAGGAGGAACTCGAGCTGAACATCCCGAGGAATGAGATGGGGCATCGATATTACACCAAAGAAAATATCCAGGAATTTCAGAAGATAAAGGAATTAAAGGAACAGGGTTACCAGTTAAAGGCAATCCGCATGATCGTACATAATGATTCCCTGAGCGGGCAGGCCGCGGAGATGGCGGCGGAATGGCAGGACGGCGAGGGGGGAAACAGGCCGGATCTGCGCCAGATCCCCTTAGCGCAGCAAAAAGGCGTGGAATCCATTTCGGCGCCTCAGGCAGTCCCCGCGGCGGGCGCAAGCGCGCTGCCTGCGGCAGAGCCTCAGCGGAGCATTCTGGAAAATACGGACAAGATGGCGCAGTTTACCGACCTCATGACACAGATTGTAGGAAAGGCATTGGCCGCAAACAATCAGGAACTGAGCAAATGTATCAGCGAGGATGTGGGGGAACAGGTGTTGAAGGAGATGAATTATCTCATGCGTGAGCAGGAGGAGGCGCAGGAAGAGCGATTCCGGAAATTGGATGCTGCCATTCGCGGCAATTTAAAGAAAAAAGATTCCAAAAAATGGGGGAAAAAGAAAGCAGAAAATAAAGAGAGAGGTTAAAGAATCGGAGCTGTCGCTTTCGCGGATGCAAATTCGTGCAGCGTCAGCTTCTTTTTTTGGCGGAACAGGAATCCTCTGGCTCATGCCTGAAAAGGGCAGGAAGGACTGAAAAGGGATTTATCGCGGAACAGGAATCCTCTGGCTCATGCCTGAAAAGGATCGGGACGGCTGAAATGGATTTATCAGGAGCTGGATGCAAAAAACGAGGCTGCACACCAGCTTTGCTGATGCGGCAGCCCCGATTTTCTGCGCCTTAAATAATGTTAAGTACACGAGGATGATTATTCCTCGCTGATCGCTCCTGTAGGACAAACGCCTGCACATGTACCACAGCTGACGCAAGAAGAAGCGTCGATAACAAACTGTGAATCGCCCTGAGAAATAGCGCCTACTGGACACTCTGGCTCGCAGGTGCCGCAGCTGACACAAGTTTCAGAAATTACGAATGCCATCTGTATTCCCTCCTTATAAAATAGAATCAAGACATGCTACCGCTTCGATAGCTTCTTCTTATTCTAATACAAAAAGGAAAGTATTACAAGTCAAAATCATAAAATTCCATGTGTTAAAATCAGTACATGTCAGAAACTGGAAAAATGGTAAATGGTTTTGGAGCGGAATTCATCTCCCGGATGCAGTACAATGCTTGGAAAATTATCATGGTTGATGGCATCGGGATAATACTGCGTCTCCAGGCACACGCTGCAGCCGCGGTCGTAAACAGCCCCGTTTTTTCCGGGCTGCTCTATCGGCTGCCCGGGAACATAAAGCTGCAATCCGGGCATATCCGTAAAACAGGTCATGCGGATGCCGCTCTCCTTGGACTGCAGGACAGCGGCTTCCCGCAGCCCGGATCCGTTGATGATGAAGTTGTGATCATATGTGCCGAATTTTTTTAACTGCTCATGCTCGGAATGCATGAATTTCCCGATGGGGTGCATGGTGCGGAAGTCAAACGGAGTGCCGCCCACGGGGAGGAATACGCCGGTTGGCGCCTGGGTATCGTCCAGCTCCGTGATCATATCCGCATCGATGAATAACTCGTGGCTGTAGACATTCCCGCTCCCAGCCCCATTCAGGTTAAAGTAGCCGTGATTTGTGACATTTAACAGCGTATCGGTATCGGTGGAAGCCTCATACAGAATGGAAAGCTCGTTATCTTCAGACCAGGTGTAGGTGACGGTCAGGACAAGATTTCCGGGATAGCCCTCTTCTCCATCGGCAGAGTGGAGGGTCAAGACCAGCTTCTCATCCCTTACCGCAGAATCCCACAGCTTGGAGGCATACCCGATGTTGCCGCCGTGCAAATGGTTTGAGCCGCAGTTGACAGCAAGCTGATAATCCTTGCCGTTCAACGAGAAGCGGCCGTCTTTGATTCGATTCGCGACGCGCCCCACGACAGCTCCGAGGCTGACATTGTCTTTTTCGTATCCATCAATGGTATCAAGTCCGAGGCAGACGTCTGTCATGACGCCGTTTCTGTCCGGAACGACGATCTTTACAAGGCGGCAGCCATAGTCGATGATTTCCACATAGGCGCCCTTGGCGTTTTCAAAATGGTAGAGTGAAATATGTTCTCCTGAGGTAGTCATACCAAAATCGGATTTTGTTAGTTTCATGGAATCCCCTTTCACACAAAATATATTTAGATGGCGGCCTCTTTAGCAGACCCGCCGGATTTGCTCTTATTATGCCATATTTAGAAAAACATGGCAAGTAGGTTGCCTATTTTTTGGAAGTATGCGATAATACCTCTGGGAAAAGTTTTCCTAAAGAGGTATTTGGAATGAGGACGAAGTTCATAAGGATAGAAAATGAAAAGACAGGCAGGGAGGCCTTGCGAGAGGCGGCAGCGGTCATCCGCGAGGGCGGGCTTGTGGCGTTTCCGACAGAGACCGTCTACGGCCTTGGCGCGGATGCATTAAGGCCTGACGCGGCAAAAAAGATATATGAGGCGAAAGGGAGGCCGTCGGACAACCCGCTGATTGTCCACATCTGTGATTTTGAGGAGCTGACCTCCGTTGCCCGGGCGCTCCCTTTGGAAGCGGAAGCGTTAGCCAAAGCATTCTGGCCCGGCCCTTTGACCATGGTCCTGTGGAAAAATGACCGTGTTCCCTGCGCTGTCACAGGCGGTCTGGACACCGTGGCGGTCCGCATGCCGGCGCATCCGCTGGCTCTGGCGCTCATCCGGGAAAGCGGTTGCCCGATCGCGGCTCCGAGCGCGAATACTTCTGGAAAACCAAGCCCTACGGAGGCGGAGCATGTAGCGTTGGATTTAGGGGGAAAAATACCAATGATACTAGATGGGGGGACGGTAGGCATTGGGATCGAATCCACGATCGTCGATCTGACGGAAGAGACGCCTGTGATTTTGCGCCCCGGATACATAACAAAAGAAATGATAGAGGAAGTCCTGCGGAAAGAGATCAGGGTGGATCCGGGACTGATGGCGGACAACGCCGGCAGGAAACCGAAAGCGCCGGGGATGAAGTACAGGCACTATGCTCCAAAGGCGGATTTGATTCTGGTGGAAGGGGGAGAGGCTGCTGTCATTCAAACAATCAACAGGCTCGCGATGGAAAAACGGAACAATGGCAAGAAAGTGGGCGTTATCGCCACGGATGCGACAAAGGACAGCTATGAAGCGGACTATGTAGTAAGCATTGGGACAAGAAGCGATGAAGATGCCATCGCAAGGCATCTTTACAAAGTATTGAGGGAACTGGATGCCCTGGGGGCAGATGTGATCTATTCAGAGAGCTTTGCCACTCCAAGGATCGGCAAAGCAATCATGAATCGCTTAATGAAAGCCGCGGGGCATCGGATTTTGAGGGTTGAATAGGAGAGGGGTCATTTAACATGAAACAATATAACAGAATCGTATTTGTGGAGAGCAGCGGCACATGCAGGGCGCCTATGGCGGCGGAGATCCTAAAAGAATGCCCGTTACGGCGTCCCGTGGATGTGGAAGCGAGGGGACTGGTGGTCTTGTTTCCAGAACCGTTAAACCAGAAAGCGGAAGCAGTCATGATCAGCAATGGCATCCATATGGGGGAATACATATCCGAGCAGCTGACAGGGGAGGATCTGACAGATGGCACGCTTGTCCTTGTGATGGAGCATGCGCACAGACAAAAAGTGCTGGGGAAATACAGCGGCATGGATCCGGAAGATGTCCAGGTGCTGACAGAGTTTGTGGGAGACGAACTGGAAATACTCGACCCCTATGGAGGCACGCTGCAATCTTACGGCCTGTGTTACGAGACAATGCGAAAGACGATTGAGAAGCTGGCGGCGCTCTTAAACGAGGCGGAGGAAGAGGAAAAGGCCGGCTGAGGCTTTTGAAGATGGAGGTAAGCAATGGGAAAAATCGTAGTAATGGATCATCCGTTGATTCAGCACAAAATCGGGATCATCAGGCGCAAGGAAACGGGTTCTAAGGATTTCCGCGCCTTAGTAAGTGAGATCGCAATGCTGATGTGTTATGAAGCAACCAGAGATTTAAAGCTGTCCGACGTGGAGATTGCCACTCCGATCTGCAAGACGACAGTAAAAGAACTAAAGGGCAAAAAACTGGCGGTAGTGCCCATCTTGAGGGCGGGACTTGGCATGGTGGATGGGCTTCTTTCCATAATACCCTCGGCGAAAGTGGGGCATATTGGATTATACCGGGATCCGGAAACCCTGGAACCGGTAGAATATTTCTGCAAATTGCCCGACGACTGTGCCGGCAGGGAAGTGTTCGTGGCAGACCCTATGCTTGCCACCGGAGGCTCCGCAGCCGCGGCGATCCAGATGTTAAAGAAAAAAGGAGTGAAACACATCCATTTAATGTGCATTATCGCCGCGCCGGAGGGAGTGAAGAAAATGCAGGAAACACACCCGGATGTGGATGTGTATATCGGGGCGTTGGACGATCACCTCAACGACCACGGTTATATTGTGCCTGGCCTTGGAGATGCCGGCGACCGCATCTTTGGGACAAGCTGACATTTATGGAAAGGATGGGATGCGGATATGAGCGGGAAAAGAGAGGATTATATCAGCTGGGATGAATATTTTATGGGAGTGGCTATTTTATCTGGAATGCGTTCCAAAGATCCCAATACGCAGGTGGGGGCCTGTATCGTAAGCCCGGATCATAAAATACTCTCCATGGGCTACAACGGCTTTCCCACCGGCTGTTCTGACGATGAATTTCCCTGGGATAGAGAGGGTTCTCCCCTGGAGAACAAATATTTCTACACAACCCACAGTGAACTGAACGCGATCTTAAACTACCGGGGCGGAAGCCTGGAGGGAGCTACCATATATGTGACCCTGTTTCCCTGTAATGAATGCGCGAAGGCCATCATTCAATCGGGCATCCGCCGCATCGTTTATGACAGCGATAAGTATGACGGGACGCCCGCGGTAATGGCGTCTAAAAAAATGCTGCGGGCCGCGGGCGTGGCGCTGCAGCAGTACCAGCACACGCAGCGGGTCGTCCAGATGACGCTTTGAGCATAAGAATCATAAAATTCGTCCATAGGCAATAGACAAAATAAGGAAAGATGTTATATAATAAAAGACGTGATATTTCTTTCAGCAGACATTGATAAGAAGACATTGTGAGCAGACATTGGCGGGAACGCGTGGGAAAGGGGGAGAGGAATGGGAAAAAACAGAAAAGTTTTCCAGTGCCTTACCCTGATACTTCAATTTGGCCTTACAATGATCGTGCCGATTTTCATGTGTACCATGCTCGGCGTCTGGCTGGGAAAGAAATATGGGATCTCATGGATTACCGTCCCCCTGTTTATCCTCGGGGCGCTTGCCGGATTTACCAATATTTTTAAGCTGGCAAAGAAAATTTACGGACAGGACAGTGAAGATGTTAAGAAGATTAAATGACGCATTGCCGGGACTGGTTCTGGGGATTCTCTTATATGGGGTCGCGGTAGAACTGCTCGGAGTGTGGTTTGTGGAGGATAAGCTGCGCTATACCACAGGACTCCTGATAGGAATCGCGCTTGCCTGCGGGATGGCGGTTCATATGGCGATCGTGCTGCGGGACACAGTGGATGCCTACGGGCAGAGTCATGCCCGGGCAAAGACGATAGCAAAATCTCTTGTGCGCTACGCGGTGGTAGCAATCGTCTTTTTTGTCATGATGAAATGGAATTTGGGAAATCTTTTTACCGCTTTTGCCGGTGTGCTGGGTCTGAAAGTATCTGCGTACTTACAGTCTTTTATGCATAAAATCAACACAAAATTACAAGGGCGAGGTGATGAGTCTCCGGACAATGAAAATAATCACGCAATTTAAAAAGGAGGTGAAATTGTGAATAATGCAATTCTGATGTCATCCGGCGCGGACAACATTGACTTTATGATCCATGGGATATTTTCCTATGAGCTTTTTGGTCAGACGCTCTGGATCACCACATCGCATGTGTGCATTCTCATTGTGATGCTGGTGCTGCTCGCGTTTGCGATTGCAGCAAACCGCAAAATGAAGCACGCGGCAGAGGTTCCCTCTGGCTTCCAAAATGTATTGGAACTCATTGTCGAGAAACTCGACGGAGTCGTCATGGGAACCATGGGAAAAGTTGCCGGACCAAAGTTTGTGAACTATATCAGCACAATCTTTGTGTTTATTCTCTGCAGCAATCTTTCCGGCTTGTTTGGTTTAAGGCCGCCAACCGCCGATTACGGCACAACTTTTGCACTTGGTCTTATAACATTCTTCCTCATCCATATCGCTCAGTTCCGGAACAACTCGCTGCCGCAGATCTGGAAGGATATGTGTTCGCCGCTGCCGCCATGGCTGCCGATCTGGTTTCCGATCAACCTGATAAGCGAGATCGCGGTCCCTATTTCCCTGTCGTTACGTTTGTTCGCGAACGTACTGTCAGGAACAGTTATGATGGCGCTGGTCTACGGCCTTTTAGGCAATCTGGCTGTTATCTGGCCGGCGGCGCTGCATATCTACTTTGATTTGTTCTCAGGAGCAATCCAGACGTATGTATTCTGTATGCTGACGATGACTTATATCAGCCAGAATTACCCCGCAGAGTAGGTTTTCTCTGAGGGGAGAGGGAGAGGAACAGCCCGGCGTTAAAATGCCGGAAGATGGCGGGAAACCGCAAAAGAATAAAAATGCCGCAAAAGCAGGCACAAATAACAGGAGGATTTTTTATGAATATCACAGGAAACGATTTAATCATGGCATGTTCAGCAATCGGAGCAGGTTTAGCAGTTATCGCAGGTATCGGGCCTGGTATCGGCCAGGGTATCGCGGCAGGTTATGGCGCGGCGGCAGTGGGACGCAACCCGGGCGCAAAGGGAGATATCATGTCCACCATGCTGCTTGGACAGGCGGTGGCAGAGACGACAGGTCTTTACGGTCTGCTGGTTGCCATGCTGCTGCTTTTCGTAAAACCATTAAGCTAAAAAGGATCGGCATAAAGCCGAAGCTTTAAAAATAGAAAAACGGAAAGGAGGCCAAACCTTGGAGGAAATGACAAGATTGTTCAATCTGGATGCGCAGCTGATACATGATTCGATACTCTTAGCCATTGCCGTATTTTTCTTATTCCTGGCATTGTCCTATCTGCTTTTCAATCCGGTTCGCGCCATGCTGAAAAACAGGCAGGAAAGCATTGCTAAGGATATCCGCTCCGCAGAGGATGATAAGGAGTCCGCGGCGGCTTTAAAGGCAGAATATGAAGCGAAGCTGAAAGATATTGGGAAAGAAGCAGAACAGATTTTAAGCGAAGCCCGCAAAAAAGCGCAGATAAACGCGTCGCGCATAGAGGGCGAAGCCAAGGAAGAGGCTGCTCGCATCATCCATAACGCGAATGAGGAAGCAGAGCTTTCAAAGAAACGTGTGATGGATGAGGTAAAACAGGAAATCATCACGGTCGCATCCATGATGGCGGCAAAAGTTGCCGCGGCAAATATCGACGCGGCGGTACAGGATGCGCTGGTGGAAGAGACGTTAAAGGAAATGGGTGATTCGACATGGCAAAGCTAGTATCAAAAACATACGGTGACGCATTGTTTGAAGTTGCCTTAGAGCAGGATAAGCTCGATGAATACTGGGAAGAGGCTGCATCCGTGAAAGCCGTGATGGAAGAAAACCCGGATCTCTTCAAATTAATGACTCATCCTAAGATTGTAAAAGAAGAAAAAATAAAGATCATAGAAAACATATTTGCAGGGAGGGTTTCCGCAGAGATGGTAGGGCTGCTCCGCATGATCATGGACAAAGACCGCTTTGAGGAGGCAGGCGCGGTGCTGGAGTATTTTATCGACAGTGTCAAAGAACATAAAAGCATCGGCACCGCTTATGTCAGCAGCGCCGCAGAGCTGTCCGATGCCCAGAAGGCCGCGGTGGAAAAGCGCTTGCTGGAAACTACCAGATATGTGAAATTTGAAATGCATTATACAGTGGATTCTGCGCTCATAGGCGGAATGGTTATCCGAATCGGCGACAGAGTCGTAGATTCCAGTGTCAGAACGAAGCTTTATGACCTGACACGGGAATTATCAAAAATACAGTTGAAAGCAGGTGAATGCGCTCCATGAATTTAAAACCAGAGGAAATAAGTTCCGTAATCAAAGAACAGATCAAAAGGTATGCGGCGCAGTTGGAAGTAGCTGACGTCGGTACCGTTATCCAGGTAGCAGATGGCATCGCACGTATTCACGGTCTTGAAAACGCTATGCAGGGCGAGCTTTTGGAATTTCCAGGTGAAGTCTATGGAATGGTGTTAAACCTTGAGGAAGATAATGTGGGCGCCGTATTATTGGGTTCTCAGAGAAATATCAATGAGGGCGATACCGTAAAGACGACCGGTCGTGTTGTTGAAGTTCCTGTCGGAGATGCCATGTCGGGCCGTGTTGTGAATGCGTTGGGACAGCCGATTGATGGAAAAGGGCCGATCCAGACCGATAGATACCGCCAGATTGAACGTGTCGCATCCGGCGTCATCGCGAGAAAATCGGTAGATACGCCTCTGCAGACCGGAATCAAGGCAATCGACTCCATGATCCCTATCGGACGCGGGCAGCGCGAGCTGATCATCGGAGACCGGCAGACGGGCAAGACGGCGATTGCGATCGATACCATCATCAACCAAAAGGGGCAGAATGTAAAATGTATTTATGTTGCCATCGGACAGAAAGCTTCTACCGTGGCATCCATCGTAAAAACCTTAGAGGAGTTCGGCGCCATGGCGTACACCACAGTGGTCGCCTCAACGGCAAGTGAGCTTGCTCCGCTGCAGTACATCGCCCCCTACTCAGGATGCGCGATCGGCGAGGAATGGATGGAGAACGGACAGGATGTGCTTGTTGTTTATGATGATTTAAGCAAGCACGCAGCGGCATACCGTACGCTTTCCCTGCTCTTAAAAAGACCGCCGGGACGTGAGGCTTATCCTGGAGATGTATTCTATCTGCATTCCAGGCTGCTTGAGCGCGCTGCCCGCCTTTCTGAAAAATTAGGCGGCGGTTCCCTGACCGCGCTGCCCATCATTGAAACGCAGGCGGGAGATGTTTCCGCCTATATCCCGACGAACGTGATCTCCATCACGGACGGACAGATTTATCTGGAGACGGAGATGTTTAACGCTGGTTTCCGTCCGGCTGTCAACGCGGGTCTTTCCGTATCGAGGGTTGGAGGAGCGGCGCAGATCAAAGCCATGAAAAAGATCGCGGCGCCTATCCGCGTGGAATTGGCGCAGTACCGCGAGCTGGCGGCATTCTCGCAGTTTGGCTCCGAGCTTGACGCGGATACCACTGAGAAGCTGGCGCAGGGGGAAAGGATCCGCGAAATGTTAAAACAGCCCCAATATCAGCCGATGCCGGTTGAGAAACAGGTCATGATCATTTATGCGGCAACGAAAAAATATCTGCTGGATATTCCGGTGGAAGATGTCCTTGCGTTTGAAAAAGCCTTGTTTGAGTATGTGGATACGAAATATCCAGAGATCCCGGAGGCTATCCGCAGGGAGAAGGCTATGAGCGAAGAGACTGAGGCGGCACTGGTAAAAGCCATTGAAGAATGCAAAAAAGCCGGAGGCTTTTTGAGCCACGCAAAGAAATAAAAACAGGTAGAAAGGCGGTGTGCAGACGATGCCTTCAATGAGGGATATAAAGAGAAGAAGAGGCAGCATACAAAGTACGCAGCAGATTACAAAAGCCATGAAGCTTGTTTCTACCGTAAAACTGCAAAAAGCCAAAAGCAGGGCGGAACAGACCAATCCGTATTTTAATTATATGTATCAGACAGTTACCTCCATGCTGGCAAAATCCGGCAGCATGGATCATCCCTATCTGAAAAAGGGAGACGCTGCCAGAAAAGCGGTGGTTGTCATTACGTCGAACCGCGGCCTTGCCGGCGGCTATAATTCCAACATAGCAAAGCTGGTGACGGGAAGCGAAGACTTTTCCGTCCAGGACGCAGAAATCTATGCAGTGGGAAACAAAGGCAGGGAGGCTCTGGAGCGCCGTGGCTACAACATCAAAGAGGACGATTCCGACATCATCGAGTCGCCATCTTACGAAGATGCAGCGGAACTTTGCAAGAAGGTCCTGGATGCGTATGTAAAAGGGGAGATCAGCGAGATTTACCTTGCCTATACGCATTTTAAAAACACAGTGAGCCATGAGCCGACTCTGATCAAACTGCTTCCGGTGGAGATTGATGAGAAAGAGGCGGAAGAAGCTGCGGCTTCTGCGAATGTGCTGATGAACTATGAGCCGAGCGAGGAAGAAGCGCTGGATATGATCATTCCCAAATATGTCACCAGCCTGTTTTATGGAGCGCTTGTAGAGTCGCTGGCCAGTGAAAACGGCGCGAGAATGCAGGCGATGGATTCTGCAACCAGCAACGCGGAAGACATGATAAGCGACCTGACCCTGAAATACAACAGAGCGCGTCAGGGTTCCATCACGCAGGAATTGACAGAAATCATAGCTGGCGCCTCTGCGATATCCTGACAAGCAGATAAAGCAGCAGAGAATGAAGATTAAAAAGAAACAAGGAGAAATAAGCGATGGCAGATAATAAAATCAATCAGGATCGCCTAGGGAAAATCACTCAGATTATCGGCGCCGTGTTGGATATTAAGTTCACGGAAAGCAGCCTGCCGGAGATAAATGACGCTATCAAGGTTCCGATGAAAGACGGGAAAGAACTGGTGGCGGAAGTATCCCAGCACCTGGGTGATGATACAGTAAGATGTATCGCCATGGGATCCACGGACGGCCTTGTGCGGGGAATGGATGCGATCGCAACAGGCGCGTCAATCACAGTACCTGTAGGTGAAAACACATTAGGCCGTATGTTCAATGTCCTGGGCAATCCTATCGACGAGATCGATCCGCCCACAGGCGTGGAATATTGGCCGATCCACAGGCCCGCTCCGGCGTTTGAGGAACAGGCGACTTCTCAGGAAATGTTAGAGACCGGCATCAAGGTTGTCGATCTTTTATGCCCATACCAGAAAGGCGGTAAGATCGGATTGTTTGGAGGTGCCGGCGTAGGAAAAACCGTATTGATCCAGGAGCTGATCCATAACATTGCGACAGAGCATGGCGGATACTCCGTGTTCACGGGGGTAGGAGAACGGACCCGTGAGGGAAATGACCTCTACTATGAAATGAAAGAGTCTGGCGTTATCGACAAGACCACCATGGTGTTCGGCCAGATGAACGAGCCGCCGGGAGCGCGTATGCGTGTTGCCCTGACCGGACTGACGATGGCAGAGTATTTCCGTGACAAGGGCGGAAAGGACGTATTGCTGTTTATCGATAATATTTTCCGTTTCACGCAGGCGGGTTCTGAGGTGTCCGCGCTTCTTGGCCGTATGCCCTCCGCCGTTGGTTATCAGCCGACCCTGCAGACGGAGATGGGCGCCCTCCAGGAACGCATCACTTCCACAAAGAATGGTTCCATTACTTCCGTGCAGGCGGTTTATGTGCCGGCGGACGACCTGACTGACCCGGCTCCGGCGACCACCTTTGCCCATCTGGATGCGACGACCGTATTGGAGCGTTCCATTGCGGAGCTTGGCATCTATCCGGCGGTAGACCCGTTAGGCTCTACCTCCCGCATTCTGGATCCGCGCATTGTAGGACAGGAGCATTTTGAAGTTGCCCGCGGCGTCCAGGAAATGCTGCAGAAATACAAGGAACTGCAGGATATCATTGCGATTCTCGGCATGGATGAGCTGTCTGAAGATGATAAGCTTGTCGTAAACCGCGCAAGGAAGATACAGAGATTCCTGTCACAGCCGTTCTTTGTGGCAACCCAGTTTACCGGACTAGATGGCAAGTATGTCCCGATTACGGAAACGGTCCGTGGATTTAGGGAGATTTTGGAAGGGAAGCATGATGATGTGCCGGAAAGTTACTTCCTGAATGCTGGTACGATTGATGACGTCCGGGCGAAGATGAATCAAAGCGGGAACTAAAGCGTAGCAGATAGATGGAGGATGCATATGGCAGATGAAAGTAAGGTTTTTAAAATAAAGATTATCACACCGGACCGTGTTTTCTATACAGGAGAGGGCGATATGATCGAGTTTACCACTGCATCCGGTGAGATTGGCGTATACAAAAAACACATCCCGCTTACCACTGTCCTTGCTCCCGGCATTGTAAAAATCCATAAGGAGGGAGAGGAGGATGTTCTCGCGGCGGTTCATTCCGGTTTTGCGGAAATCCTGCCGGAAAAGGTGACGCTTCTCGCGGAAATCGCGGAGTGGCCCCATGAGATTGACAAGGAAAGGGCGGAAGCCGCGTTAAAGCGCGCGGAAGAACGGATTGCCGCCAGAGAGGAAGAGATTGACATTGTGCGCGCGGAGTTAGCGCTGCGCAGAGCTTTGGTACGGCTTGATATTTTAAAATAAAAAAAGAGATGCCGCGTTTTTCGCGCGCATCTCTTTTTTTACATAAAAAACGGATCTGTGATCAGGCTCTGCGGCGTGCATCCATATTTTTAGAATAGACAAACGCCAAAAGAACGTTTATACTGAAATTATCAATAAGACACCGGCTTTTCAGAAAAATGGAGAAGGATCGATGGTAATATATTTTGTGCGTCACGGGGAGACGGACTGGAACGTCGAGAAGAAAATCCAGGGTTCTGCAGACATTCCTCTCAATGAGAACGGAAAAAGGCAGGCGGAGAATCTCGCGCTGAGGCTGATGCGGCAGCGGGAGAGGGGAGTTTTTCACGCGGTCAGGGCGTATACCTCGCCGCAGCTGCGGGCAGCAGAGACGGCACGGACGGTCGCCGACGCCCTGGGGATCCCCTGCATCTCCATAGACGGACTGAAAGAAATGAGCATGGGACAGTGGGAGGGCTTAAACTGGAACACGGTCGAAACCGAATACGGCAGCGTGTATGAGCATTGGAACAGCCACAGGCGTTACGCAAAACCTCCGCAAGGAGAGAGCTACAATGATCTTCTTGCCAGAACGCTTGCGGTCCTTTCGGACATTTTAGAGCAGGAAGAGGAAAACGTCCTGGTGGTAAGCCACAGCGCCGTGCTGATGGCAATACGCTGTTATATCGCGGGAGCGCCCTTTGAGGAAGAATCCATGGTGGTGAAATATAAGACGAAGAATACCGAGGTAGTGGAAGTTACCAGAGAGGAGATCCGCCATGCGCTCCAGCGGTTCAAAAAAGAAGAAACGGGCATATGCCTCTGATGCGGATCGGGGAAGCGGGAATACTGTCAGCAGCGATATTCCCGCTTTTTCCATAAAATAGGGGCGCTGCGCATAAGGCAGCCGGCATTTTTAAAACGCGATGACAGGATCCCGATGGAAAACCGGGGGAAATGGGAGGAAACATGATCTATACGCTGACTTTGAATCCCTCTTTGGACTATATTGTGACAGTGCCGGAATTTGCCTGCGGAAGAGTCAACCGGACAACGGAAGAAAAGATTTTCCCGGGCGGGAAAGGCGTTAATGTATCTATCGTGCTGAAAAATCTGGGACTGGAAAATACGGCCTTGGGCTTTTGCGCAGGATTTACCGGAGATAAATTCAGGGAGCTAATGGAAGAAAAAGGCATTCGCACGGATTTTATCCCGCTGGCGGAGGGCATGACAAGGATCAATGTCAAGCTCCGCGCAGGGGAAGAAACAGAAATCAACGGGCGGGGACCTGCCATAGGGGAAGAGGACATAGAAAAACTTTATGAAAAGACCGGCAGACTCACAGAGGGAGATGTGCTTGTCTTAGCGGGGAGCATTCCATCGGCAATGCCGCGGAGCATTTACCGAGACATCATGGAACGCTTAAAGGGGAAAAGATTAAAAGTCGCAGTAGATGCCGCGGGGGAACTGCTGCTCAGCGTGCTTTCCTGCCGCCCGTTCCTCATAAAGCCTAACAGGCATGAGCTGGAAGAAATTTTTCACGCAAGCATAACGGAAAGAAGAGAGGCGATCCGGTATGCGGAAAAATTGCGGGAAATGGGAGCGCAAAATGTACTGGTTTCCCTCGCGGGAGAGGGAGCCGTCCTAGCGGCGGAAGATGGCGGCGCATACGAGGCGGAAGCGCCGGAGGGGACCGTCAAAAACTCTGTGGGAGCCGGAGATTCCATGGTGGCAGGATTTTTGGCAGGCTATCTGCAGACAGGGAACTGCGGGGAGGCGTTTCAAATGGGACTCTGCGCGGGCAGCGCATCCGCATTTTCAGAAGAGCTTGCCGCCGCGGAGGAGATAGCGGCGCTTTGGGAGCAAGGCGGCAAAACCGGATATATTGAGCAGAGGACGGATCCTGAGAGGCAGAAAGGGTGGGAGGCTTATGGTATTGCGGGGGAAAAGTGTATTCGGCGGGATTGCTATCGGAAAATTAGTGATATATGAGAAACGGGATCACAGGATAAAACGCAGGAACGTTTCCGATGTTCCCGCAGAGGAGCGCCGGTTTTTCGAGGCGAAGGAAGAGGCGAAGCGCCAGCTGGAGAGGCTTTATGAGAAAGCGCTGAAAGAGGCGGGGGAGGAAAGCGCGGCGATTTTCCGGATGCATCAGCTGATGCTAGATGACCCGGATTATTTGGAAGAGGTTTCAGATAGGATCAGAAACCAGCGGGTCAGCGCAGAGTTTGCGGCGGCTGCCGCCGCGGATGATTTTGCGCAGATGTTTGCGGCAATGGAAGAGGATTACATGAGAGAGAGGGCGGCGGACATCAGGGACATTTCTGAGCGTCTCATTGCCATCTTGCAGGGCGGCGGCATGGGGACGATGGCGGCAGACGAACCGGCCATACTGCTGGCAGACGACCTCTCGCCCAGCGAGACGGTGCAGCTGGACAGAGCGAAAGTACTGTCCTTTGTCACGAGAGGCGGTTCGACCAATTCCCATACCGCGATCCTTGCCCGTACCATGAATATCCCGGCGCTGATCGGAGTGGATTTTCCCGATGATCTGGGGCAGGAAAGTCCCCTTGGCATAGTGGACGGCTATCAGGGACTCCTTTATATCCAGCCGGACGAAGCGACCCTTTCGAGATACCGGAAGCGAAAGGAAGAGGAAGAGCGGGAACGGCAGCTGCTCCAGAGGCTCAAAGGAAAAGAAAACGTGACTTTGGATGGGACGAGGATCCGGCTCTATGCCAATATCGGCGGAGTGGCGGATGTGGCGGATGCCCTCGCAAACGATGCCGGTGGGATCGGCTTGTTCCGCAGTGAATTTCTCTATTTGGAATCGGACGATTATCCGGCAGAGGAGACGCAGTTTACAGCCTATAAGGCTGTCGCGGAAAGCATGGGGGGAAAAAAAGTCATCATAAGGACCTTGGATATCGGAGCTGACAAGCAAGCGGGATATTTCCAGTTAGAAAAAGAGGCAAATCCGGCAATGGGATACCGCGCCATCCGGATCTGCCTTGACAGAAAAGAAATTTTTAAGACGCAGCTGAGAGCCATTTACCGGGCGGGCTATTACGGCAGCATTTCCGTCATGTTTCCCATGATCATCTCGGTAGAGGAGATCAAGCAGATCAAGGAAGTGCTAGAAGAGGTAAAGGCGGAGCTTAAGAGGGACGGACTGCCCTATAAAGAACTGGAGACCGGCATTATGATAGAGACTCCGGCAGCCGCCATAATCAGCGATCTGCTGGCGAAAGAGGTGGATTTCTTCTCCATAGGGACCAACGACCTGACCCAGTATACGCTGGCCATCGACCGGCAGAACGCGAAGCTGGAGCGTTTTCATAATGCCCGCCATGAGGCGGTACTCCGGATGCTTCAGATGGTGGTGGATAACGGGCATAAAGAAGGCTGCTGGGTCGGCATCTGCGGGGAGCTGGGCGCGGACACAGCTATGACAGAGACCTTCCTGCGCATGGGATTTGATGAGATTTCCGTGCCGCCATCTATGATATTAAAAGTACGGGATCGGATAAGGAGCATCGATCTGAAGAGAGAAAGCCAGAAGAAATAAGATAAGATCGGAAGAAATAAAACCTGCAGGAATAAAATCGGAAGAAAGCGACGTTTTATCTATTCTTTTTGGGTATAATAAATGCAGGAATAAGCAGTGGAACGCCTGCCAGCGGAAAACGATCTGCGCGGGCGGCAGAAAGGGGGAGCGGAGATGAGCGAATATTTACTCATAAAGCAGGGATGCATCCATAATGCCATCCAAGAGGAGGCCTTTGTGGCAGATATTTTAGCGGAAAACGGAAAAATAAAAAAGATCGCACCGGTTCTGGAGGGCAAAATCATAAATGAGGCGAGGGTTATCGACGCCATGGGGGCGGATGTCTATCCGGGATTTGTGGATGCCCACTGCCATTTGGGCCTGGACGGCTACGCGGTGGGTTTTGCGGGACAGGACTTTAACGAGCTTGGGGATCCGGTCACGCCCCAGTTATCTGCTGTGGATGCGATCAATCCGCAGGATGAGACGTTTCAGATGGCGAGGGAAGGAGGCGTCACCTGTGTTTCTACGGGGCCTGGAAGCTCCAACATTATCGGGGGGACGTTCTGCGTCATTAAGACCTGCGGACATCGGGTGGACGATATGATTGTCAAAGAAAAATCCGCCATGAAAATTGCTTTCGGGGAAAATCCCAAAAACTGCTACAAAGATAAGGGCGTTTATTCCCGCATGTCTGTGGCGGCGAAGCTGAGGGAAGTGCTGTGGAAGACGATCCATTATGACCACAGGCTGAAAGAGGCGGGCTGGCCGGATAACATTGATTATTCAAAAATGCCGCCGTATGATGTGAAGCTGGAGGCGATGCTTCCGGTGATCCGCAAAGAAATCCCCTTAAAAGCGCATGTCCACCGCGCGGATGATATTTATACAGCCATCCGCATCGCGAAAGAATTCGGATTGGATCTGCGCATCGACCATGTGACGGACGGTGCGCTGATAGCGGAGGATCTGGCAAAAGAGGGTTATCCTGTGGCAGTAGGCCCCTCCTTTGGCCACGCGACCAAATACGAGCTGAAAAACAAAGGATTCCACACGCCGGCGGCATTGGCGAAAGCGGGATGCCAGGTGTCGATCATCACGGATTCCCCCATCATTGAAGAGCGGTTCTTGGGGCTTTGCGCCGGAAGAGCCATCTACAGCGGCATGAGCGAATTTGAAGCCCTGCAGGCGATCACGATCCATCCGGCAAAGCACATCGGCGCAGAGGACAGGGTTGGCAGCATAGAGGAGGGAAAAGACGCCGACTTCGTCTTGACCAAAGACACGCCTTTTGCCGTAAATACGAGGATTTTATATACGATCATCAATGGAAAGATCGTATATCAGTCATAAGGCAAAGATCACGCCCGCGGGAATGGTACGCGGCTTATGGCTGGGCTGCCGCGGCATTCCCTGCGTTTCCGACAAAAATACTATGGACTATTTTTGTAATTCGTGTTATTTTTATATAAGGCGTATGCATCGGTCAATGAGACACAGATTCTTTTTATTTTCCGGGTTGTATTGGCAGTAAGGTTAGTGGTAAAATGGGTAACAATAAAGAAACAGGAAACGTAGATGTCAGTATCTTGGGGGAATAAAGATTGAAAATTGAAATTTTCAATCTGGGATTTGTGCTCCCGCACAAAGGTCCCTCTTATGGAAAGACCGCCTGACGGCGGCAGAATGAGAGGAAAGATGAGCGCGCAGGACAAGACAGAGCAGGTGTTGCGGGATATCCACCTGATGTTTGCCAACAGCGAGGTGTACGCTGCGGATACGAGCAAGGTGATCGTAGAGAAAAAGCAGGTGATCCAGCTGCTCCGGCAATTAAATGTATGTGTTTATGAATTGATGGATGAATACGACCTGACCCAGAGAGGAAAGGATAAAGCGGAAAGGGAGGCGAAAAAAGCAGGAGAAACGATTGTAAAGGATGCCAGTAAAAAGGCGGAGGACGTGTATGCGGCTTCTGTCATCTACACGAACGAGGCGCTTCGCCGGGTGCTGGACATTGTGCAGGGAACGATAGATTCCGTGCAAGGGATCTATGAGAAGATGAACGAGGAGCTTTTGGAGGAAAAGCGCAAAGTACACTGTGACCAGTCAGAATTGAAAGGACATCTGCAGAATCTGGCGGATACGGAGAAATACTTAAAATTAATTGAAGATACCAATAAGGAAATTGAAAAAGAAAAAGGCAAAGAAAAAAGTAAAGAAAAAGGTAAAGACGAAATAGAACGTGAAGCTCCATCCTATACTGCGCCGGCAGCAAAGCCGGAGATCAAGATCAATGCAGACTATTTTGAGCGGGCGGGGATACCTTTAGAGGCGGAAACCGTTAGCGCGGAGGAGGAAGCAGAAGCATCTTCTGAGGCAAAACGGAATGTCATTCCCGAGATTAACGTCAATTTAGATGCCGAGTATTTCCGCTGGAAAGAGGAAGGATCCAAGGAAAAGCCGGGGGAAAAGAAGCCGGAGGAAAAGAAGCCGGGGGAAAAAAAGCCGGAAAAACGGATGCTGTTCTCAAGGAAGGATTGGAAATAAAAGGGTGTTTGCCTCAGACATCCTTTTTTTGACTGCTGCGGGCAGGAGAAAGGAACCGAACGGAAATTTTGTAAAATGATGAGGAGCATGTCAGAATGAAAAAAGAAGAAGAGAATGAAAAAGAGAGAAACATACCGCCCGAGTACAACAGCTTTTATTATTACTGTGGAACGAAAACGGACATCTGGGATATCATCGGCATCGGGATCATGTACCCGCTGCTGACTTTTGCGCTTTTGATCTATCTGACAGGAAGAGTCTGGAATCTGCTGGCTATTTTTATCGTGATGGACACGGTTATTTTTTCTTCATGGGCATATCTGTCGAAAAAAGAGAAAAAACTCGAGGAACTGTACGGGACGAGGCAAGAGCGGGCGCGGAAAAAGCGTCTGGAATCGCTCCGCCAGAGATTAAAAGAGATAGAGGAGCTAGAGGAACTAGAGAGATTGGAGAAAGCAGAGAAAGAGGAGCAGCTTTAAGAGTACTTTAAAAAATTTTCTGTGACAATCCATGTTTTTCTGCTAAAGAAGAAAACTGCGGCAGGCGCGTGGAAGGCCAGGCGGAACCGGCGCGTTTCCTGCAGCGGGACGGAGGGGCAATGCAGACAATTTTAGTGTGTGACGATGACAAGGAGATTGTAGAAGCCATTGAGATATATCTGAAACAGGAGGGTTATCACGTTTTAAAGGCATATGACGGGGAGGAAGCCCTGGAGGCATTAAAAAGCGATCAGGTCCAGCTGCTGGTGATAGATGTGATGATGCCGAGGCTTGACGGCATCCGCGCCATTCTTAAGATCCGTGAGGAGAGCAGCATCCCCATCATTATCCTTTCGGCAAAGACAGAGGATACGGACAAGATCCTGGGACTGAATATCGGGGCAGACGATTATGTGGAAAAACCATTTAATCCGCTGGAGCTGGTGGCAAGGATCAAATCGCAGCTCCGGCGTTACACACAGCTTGGCACTGCAGCGGAAAACAGCGGCCGCGTGTATCAGGCAGGCGGCCTTTCCATCAATGACGAGTTAAAGGAAGTGACGGTGGACGGAGAAGCGGTGAAATTGACGCCGATCGAGTACAATATCCTGCTGCTTTTGGTGAAGAATCAGGGGAAAGTATTCTCCATCAGCCAGATTTATGAGAGCATCTGGAATGAAGATGCCATAGGAGCGGATAATACCGTAGCAGTGCATATCCGCCATATCCGCGAGAAAATTGAGATCAACCCGAGGCAGCCGCGCTATTTAAAGGTGGTATGGGGAGTCGGGTATAAAATCGAGAAGAACTAACAGGTGATGGAGGTCTGTCATGGAAAAGAAAACATACACATATGGTGTGAAGCTGGCAGGTGTTATTTTTCACCTGTTTTTTACTGTCGTGTTCACCGTTTCGGTCTTTCTTCTTGCGGCGATGATAGGCAAAAACATATTTTCCCTGGCGGACATTGGGACAGAAACATTTTTTGATTCCGTTTATTATACGAAATGCGTGGAACAAAAATGCGACGACTTAAGCGAATACCTCTATCTCATGCAAAAGGGGAAAGAGCGCAGCGCGCAGGAAGAACGGCGCTACCTTCAATTCACCAACAAATTTAAGCGGGAGGCTTCTAACTTTTGCTTCTGGTACAAAGCGGACGGGGTGTGGCATACCAACCAGCCGGATACGGAAACGGGCCAAAGCTTTGATGCCCAGGACATACTCATGCAAGCAAAATCAATGGGGGATTATCTGCTTTATGATATGGAAAACAAGGAATTCGGCACAGATATCAGAGGGCTTGATTCCTATTTTTTCCAAGGGTACGGGGATCGGGCCTACTGGCCGTTAGAGCATGTGGTCCTCGCCATCGGCGTGGATACAGAGCTTTCCGCCAGAGACGACCTCTATGAGGCGAAGAAAGAGTATGAGCAGCTGCACCCGTGGATAAAGGTCAGCATTGCGGCAGCCATCGTCAGCCTGATGGGCTGGATCTTAAGCCTGGTTTATCTGACGCTGACCGCAGGGTACGGCGGTGAGGACGGGGAGATCCGCTTAAACTTTCTGGATAAAATAAAAACAGAGATCCTGTTTTTGCTCTTTGTTGCCGGAATCAGCGAATTGCTGCTGCTGGCGGGGCGTTTCAACATCCAGTCCTGGGATGTTTCCGGGCTTCTGGCGGCATCCGGGACGGTGAGCCTGATGATCGATATCCTGTTTCTGATCTTTTATCTGAGCATGGTGCGGCGGATGAAAGCGGAGGTCATATGGAAAAACAGCCTTGCCTGCTGGCTTGTGCAGGGGGCTGGGAAAGTGTTCCGGGAACGGACGGTAACGATGCGGGTTCTGGCCGCGTTTTCCGTACATATGGCGGTGTGTTTCTGCCTTGCCTTGGGGACGTTTTACTACCAGTATGCACTCTCTCTCATTCTGCTGCTCATTTTTTCTGCCATGGAAGCGTATCTGCTGCTTCGCCGGGCAGTGGAGCGCGCTCGCATCTTCCGGGCGGTAGAAGAGATTTCCCAGGGAGCGCTAGATGCTAAGATAGACACGGAGAAGCTTCACGGGGAAGACAAGAAGCTGGCGGAAGCGATCAATCACATCAGCGAGGGCCTCCATCATGCCGTGGAGGAAAGCATAAAAAACGAGCGGATGAAAGCGGATTTGATCACCAATGTTTCCCACGACATTAAGACTCCCCTCACGTCCATTATCAATTATGTGAACTTGATAAAGCGGGAAAACATCGACAATGAGAGGGTAAGAAATTACATCAGCGTCTTAGATGAAAAATCGCTGCGCTTAAAGCATCTGACGGAGGAATTGGTGGAAACCTCCCGCATTACTTCCGGCAGCGTGAAGCTGGATATGCAAAAAATCGACCTGATTGAACTCGTGTACCAGACGGGGGGAGAATTCAATGAGAAATTTGAGAAGAAGGAGCTCACCGTTGTCACGAAGATCCCTCACAGGGAAGTATTCGTGCGTGCGGACGGAGGGCAGCTTTACCGGGTTCTCGAAAATCTCTATCACAACGTGGCAAAATACGCCATGGAAAAAACAAGGGTCTATGTAGAGGTGCAGTCAGGCGGGGAAGAGGTCGTCTTTTCCATCAAAAATATTTCCGAGCGGTCATTAGCGCAGGAGAACAGCAATTCCCTGGATCTGACAGAGCGTTTTATCAGGGGGGATTCCGCAAGAACGACAGAGGGAAGCGGCTTAGGACTGTCTATCGCAAAGAATCTCACGCAGCTGATGGGGGGAACGTTTGAGATTGAAGTGGACGGAGACCTGTTTAAAGCGGTCCTTGTATTTCCCGTGTATCAGAAAGCGGAAAAAGACGATGGAAAAGAACTTGATTTTTTCTAGGTCTGTTATATAATTTTTATATCGCAGGCAGACTGCCGGCGCTGAATACGCCGGAGCGGGCGGGATTGGAGGAGACGCATGAAGTTATATGACAGCGGTGTTTATCTTGTAAACGGCACGGAACGGATAGCCGATGGGCCTGAAGCGCCGAAAGCCGTTTTAAGCAGAACGGGAACAGAGATCAGCAGGGAAAAGGCGGCGGAAAATACGATCGCATATGGCATTTTAAAAGAACATAATGTATCTGGAAACATGGAACGGCTGCAGATAAAATTCGATAAACTGACGTCCCATGACATTACTTTCGTGGGGATCATTCAAACGGCGCGGGCGTCGGGACTTGAAAAATTCCCCATTCCCTATGTTTTGACCAATTGCCATAACAGCCTTTGCGCGGTGGGAGGCACCATCAACGAAGACGACCATATGTTCGGGCTTACCTGCGCAAAAAGATACGGCGGCGTTTATGTACCGCCTCACCAGGCAGTGATTCATCAGTTTGCGCGGGAGATGCTTGCCGGGGGCGGCAAAATGATCCTGGGATCGGATTCCCACACCCGTTACGGAGCGCTTGGCACCATGGCAGTCGGGGAAGGCGGGCCGGAATTAGTAAAGCAGCTGTTGGGCAAAACATATGAGATAGACCTGCCGGAGATAGTGGGCGTTTACCTGACAGGGACTCCAGCCAGGGGAGTAGGCCCGCAGGATGTGGCGCTCGCCATCATCGGGGAAGTGTTTGACAAAGGCTATGTAAAAAATAAGGTGATGGAGTTTGTCGGCCCCGGAGTCGCTAATTTAAGCGTGGATTTCCGTATTGGCGTAGACGTAATGACTACGGAGACGACCTGCCTTTCCTCTATCTGGCAGACAGATGAGAAAGTGAGGGAGTTTTATGAAATCCACGGCAGGGCGGAGGAGTACAAAGAACTGCAGCCAGGGGAAGTGGCTTATTACGACGGCATGATAGAAGTGGATTTAAGCAGGATAAAGCCGATGATAGCCATGCCCTTCCACCCGAGCAACACTTACACGATCGAAGAACTGAACGCCGGTCTGCCGGATATCTTAGAGGAGTGCGAGAAACGGGCGGAGGTGAGTTTTGACGGCGCGGTGAAATTGGATTTTAAGAGCAAGGTGCGCAATGGGAGATTTTATGTGGACCAAGGCATCATTGCGGGATGCGCGGGCGGCGGGTTTGAAAACATCTGCGCTGCCGCGGACATCTTAAAAGGGGCAAGCATAGGCTCCGGCGCGTTCGCGTTAAGCGTATATCCGGCAAGCACGCCGATTTATATGGAATTAGTAAAAAACGGCGCGGTCGTATCTCTTATGGAGGCAGGGGCAGTCGTAAAGACGGCATTCTGCGGCCCCTGCTTCGGGGCGGGAGATACGCCCGCAAATAACGCCTTCTCGATCCGCCACTCCACGAGGAACTTCCCCAACAGAGAGGGTTCTAAAGTGCAAAAGGGGCAGATTGCGTCCGTCGCCTTAATGGACGCCAGATCTATCGCGGCGACAGCCGCAAACAAAGGCTGCCTGACGGCGGCGACGGACATAGATGTATCGTTTACAAACCCGAAATATTTCTTTGATAAAACGATTTACGAGAACCGCGTATTTGACAGTAAGGGAGAAGCCGATCCCTCCGTAGAGATCCAGTTTGGCCCGAACATCAAGGACTGGCCGCAGATGAGCGCGCTTCCCGAAAATCTGGTGCTAAAGGTGGTATCTGAGATCCATGACCCGGTGACGACCACAGATGAGCTGATCCCATCCGGGGAAACCTCTTCCTTCCGTTCCAATCCCCTTGGCCTTGCGGAATTTGCGCTCTCCAGAAAAGACCCTCTCTATGTGGGGCGGGCAAAGGAGATCCAGAAAGCGCAAAAGGCCGTAGAGGAGGGGAGATGTCCCGGGGAAGCCGTAGAAGAGCTGGCGCCTGTCATGACCGCGATCTTATCCGCTTTTCCGGAAAAGAAATTTGATGAGAACCACACGCCGGAAGCGCTTGGTTTTGGAAGCACGATTTTTGCGGTAAAGCCGGGCGACGGCTCCGCCCGTGAGCAGGCTGCCTCCTGCCAGAAAGTATTGGGCGGCTGGGCGAACATCGCAAACGAGTATGCAACGAAACGCTATCGTTCCAACCTGATCAACTGGGGGATGCTGCCTTTCACGATCCCGGCGGGAAAACTTCCTTTTAAAAACCTAGACTACCTGTTCCTTCCGGACATCCGCAAGGCGGTGGAGGAGGGCGCTTCCGAGGTGGCGGCCTATGTGGCGGCAGCGGATGGGCTGAGGGAGTTCCGGCTGCGGCTTGGAGCAATGACGGACGATGAAAGGGAGATTATTCTCAAAGGATGCCTGATCAATTATTATCGCGGATAGCAAAAAGAATTAGGTGATAACAATGGAGGATCAAAGAGAGGGCATCGCATGACGGTGCCTTTCCCTGCTTTTCAGAGGGAATCTGTGCATTTGGAAGAAAATGCATGCGGATAGATTCAAAAGAGAGCAGCTTAGGCTGGGAAAGGGAGGTTTACACACTTGGATAATGAAAAAAAGACACGGCGGGAAGAAAAGGCATGGGGATTGAGGCAGTATATCATGATCGCGCTGCTGGTTTTTATAACCGTCTGCTGCTGCATCCTGTTTTTCTTCATGATATACCGCTACAACGGCTTTGCGGATTTTTGGAAACGGCTCACGCAGATCCTGCAGCCGATCACGTTCGGCCTGGTGCTAGCGTACTTGCTGAATCCTGTCATGAAGTTTTTGGAGAAATACATGATAAGGCTTTTGGCGCGCAGGATAAAAAGCGACGCAAAAAGACAGAAGCTGGCAAGGGCGCTGGCGATTGTGGGAGCGCTTCTGTTCCTGGTCTTGCTCCTCGTGCTGCTGATCGCGGCAGTTGTGCCGGCAGTAAGCCAGAGCATCCAGAGGGTAGTCGCCAGATTGCCGGAAGAGATCAATAATCTGTCAGAATGGATCGAAGAGATTACCAACGGGAACAAAGAAGCAGCCTCGATGGTGGAACGGGCAATGGATCAGATAACAAAAGCGTTAGAGAATATGTTTGACATGGATGTGATCTCTAAAGTGCAGAAATATATAAGCTCCATCACCAGCGGGGTCATTTACGGGGTGAAACTCCTGTTAAATATCGTGGTGGGACTGATCGTTTCCGTGTATGTCATGTCGAGCAAAGAAGTTTTTGCCGGCCAGGCGAAAAAAATCGTATACGCCATTTTCAAACCGGAGCGCGCCAATGTGATCGTGGAGACCGTCCGTAAAAGCCATGAGATTTTCGGCGGCTTTATTTCCGGCAAAATCTTAGACTCGGCGATTATCGGAGTGATCGCATACATTGTTCTGGCGATCATGAGAATGCCGGATACGATTCTGGTGGCAGTCATTGTCGGAGTGACAAATGTGATCCCGTTTTTCGGCCCGTTTATCGGTGCGATCCCGTCCTTCATCATTATCGTTTTGCAAGATCCAGTGAAAGGCCTGTACTTCCTGATTTTCATTATCATCCTGCAGCAGATAGACGGAAATATCATCGGGCCTAAAATCCTCGGAGATTCCACGGGGCTTTCGTCTTTCTGGGTGGTGTTTGCCATTATCGTGTTCGGCGGACTGTGGGGCTTTTTGGGGATGCTGTTCGGAGTGCCCATCATGGCGGTCGTCTATTATATCGCGGACCGCAGCATCTCTTATTTCCTCCGGAAAAAGGGATTGTCCGAGAAAACGGAGGAATATGTGCATTTGACGAGGGTCGATCAGGCGACGAATCAGCCGATCTATGAGACGGAGAGCCTTCCAAAGAGAGGAAAAGCAGCAGGGAAAGAAAAAAACAACAGCGAAAATCAGTGAGTGATATGTCGATAAATTTTGACATCCCAAGGTGCGTGTGATAAAATGAGCGCAGCGGTAAAAGAAAACAGGCAGGCTCGGCAAGGGGCTGGACATAAAGGAAAAGCAAGGGCAAAAGGAACAACAGCACATTCTGAGGTGGCAAGATTGGATAAATACGAATATAAACTAAAGCTGGATCAGATGAAATCCTTGACTGCGGAAAAGGATTACCAGACTGCGGCAATGATTGCGGATACCATTAACTGGAATAAGATCAAAAATATCAACGCACTGGTAAAAGCAGGTGAAATATATGAAAAAGCCGGACGCTATGAAGAGAGCCGGGAGATTCTTCTGATGGCTTATGACCGCTCACCGATCGGCAGAATGATCATTTACCGTCTGGCGAAAGTAGCAATCAAAATGAAAAATTATGACGAGGCAAAGGACTACTATGAAGAGTTTGTAGAGATCGCCCCGCATGATAATTTGAAATATGTTTTAAAATATGAGATCTGCAAGGCGGAGGGAGCGGACGACGCCACGCTCATAAAGATCTTAGAGGAATTAAATGATCAGGAATACACGGAAGAGTGGGCATATCAGCTGGCCTGCCTGTACCATAAGGCTGGCATGAGCGACAAATGCGTGGATGCCTGTGATGAACTGGTGCTGTGGTTTGGAGATGGTCCTTATGTGGAGCGGGCATTGGAGTTAAAGATGCTATATCAGCCTTTATCTAAGGTCCAGGAAGAAAAATACCGCCAGTTCCGCCAGAAAAAAGAGGGAGTCGTGGAGGTGCGGCCGGAGGATGAGCTGTCTTCCGGAGAGATTGTAAACGAAACGGTTCAGATCCCGGACATAGAATTGTCCGCCGAGCGGTTCAATACGCAGAATCTGCAGAAGGAGCTGCAGAAAAGCATGCAGCAGATTATGGCGGCTACTGAAAAAGAGACGGTAGACGACAGCATGGACAACATCAAAAAACTGGTGGAAGATATCCCGTATCTGCAGATCCCTAAGGAGCCGGCGGCCGGGGAGTCCCCGTCAGAGCATATTGCTACAAACGAAGAGATCGACAACTCCCTGAAGCACAACTTTAAGGAGTTTTTGGCGGAGGAGCATGACGGGCAAATGAGCCTCCATATCCCGGGAGGCGGCCTGAGTGAAGCGCAGATCACAGGACAGATAAGCATCAGCGAGGTTCTGAGCGAATGGGAGAAGACGAAACGGGCGGCGGAAGCGGCGATGCAGGAGGCCGAGCAGCAGAAATTAGAATCTGCAAAGGCAAGGGCGCTGCAGGAAGCGGGAGACATCCTAAACCGCCTTGTGAACATTATCCCTAAGCTAGATTCCGGTTTTACCCCAAAGGATTTATTAGAAGAGCAATATCTTGAAAACCATTCCTTAGACAAGGATGAAGCGGCTGAGATGATGGCAAGCATGAACCAGATATTGCAGGAAGAGATTGACCGCCTGTCTATGGAAACCGCGGAAATGGATGAACGTCTTGCCGCCGCAGCAGAGGAAGTGAAACAGCCGCCGGACGACGGATGGCTTCCTAAATTCGAGGAGATGCAGGCACAGGCGAGGCGGCCGCTCGAAGAGAGGATTCCAGAAGAGAGGACTCCAGAAGAGCCGGAAGCAGCCGGAGAGCGGGAGGCAGGAGAGGAAGAAGCGCAGCCGGAAGCAGCCGGGGAGAGACAGGCTAAGGAGCAGGGAGCCGGAGCGGAAGAAAGGCAGCCGGAAGAGCCGGAAGCAGCAGATGCGCAGGAGGCGGCAGTGCAGCCGGAAGCCATGGAAAACGGGCAGCAGCTATCGGAGCAGACGAAAGAGATGCCGCCGGTCCGCCTATCAGGGGAAGCGCCGGTTTCCGGGAAGGAAAACGGATCAGAAGAAGACAATCCGGCAGCGATCCGATCTTTGGATAAAGAACTGCGTTCGATTTTTACCTATTTCGTATCGATCAAAGGCATGGAAGAGCAGATCTGCCAGGCCATCAGCGGGATCGGCAGGCGGCTGCTCTCAGGCAAGACCGCCGCTTCGGGCAACCTGATCATCCAAGGCGGGGCAGGCGGCGGAAAGACAGTGCTTGCCACAGGCATGGTGAAAGCGCTGCAGAAAGTGGCAGGACGCCCGAATGGCAGAATCGGAAAAATCGAAGCGTCTGTGCTGGGAGAGAAGGACATTGCCGCGCTGTTAAAAAAAGTTGCGGGAGGCTGCCTCATCATTGAGAAGGCAGGTGAAATCTCCAAAGAAACGGCAACGAAGCTGGGGCTTTTGTTAAAGAGCGACACCAGCGGGATGTTTGTGGTCATGGAAGATACGCATAAAGGCATAGACGAGGCATTGCGCAAGGATGCCGGCTTCGCGTCCGTCTTTACCGAGAAAATCAATATCCCGATTTTTACCAGTGATGAGCTGGTGGTATTTTCGAGGGCTTACGCGAATGAGCTGGGATATACGATTGATGAAATGGGGATACTGGCTCTTTATAACAGCATCAGCAGCATTCAAAAATATGACAGGGCGACGACCCTGGCAGAGGTCAAAGTTATCGTAGACAAGGCGATCGCCAAATCTGAGAAAGGAGGATTCAAAAAAGCATTCAGTATCATCACATCCAGGCGATATGATAAAGAAGATTATATCATTCTTCGGGAAAAAGATTTTGCAGTTTAAGAATATATAAAAAGGGGTTATATAGTATGGCTAATTTTTCTGAGTTGGATCGTTACTTATTTGGGCAGGCGACACATTATGACATTTATCACAAGCTGGGCGCGCATATCACTGAGCAGGGCGGGGTATCTGGAGTATGCTTTGATCTGTGGGCGCCAAACGCGGAACGCGTATGGGTGATAGGCAGTTTTAACGACTGGGACGAAAACGCCCATGAAATGGAGCGCATACAGACGACGGCGGGCGATATTTTTGAATTATTCGTTCCGGGCATAGGCGAGGGAGAGTTATACAAATATGTGATCGCGACAAAGAACGGAAAGCGTCTCTACAAAGCAGATCCTTACGCGAATTTTGCTGAATTTCGTCCGGGAACTGCCTCTAGGGTGGCAGATATCGACCATTTTAAATGGACGGACGGCAAGTGGGTGGAAGAGCGGGCAAAGGTGCGGGACGTCTATGGAGAGCCTATGGCGATTTACGAGGTTCATCCAGGCTCCTGGAAACGCCATCCCTGCAGGGAAGATGAGGGATTCTACAGCTATCTGGATCTGGAGAAGCATTTGATCCCCTATGTAAAGGAGATGGGCTATACCCATATCGAGCTGATGGGGATTTCCGAATATCCTTTTGACGGTTCCTGGGGATACCAGGTGACCGGGTATTATGCCCCGACTTCCCGCTATGGAACGCCGCAGGAATTTGCCCATTTCGTGAATGCCTGCCATAAGAACAAGATCGGCGTGATTCTTGACTGGGTGCCGGCGCATTTCCCAAGGGACGCCCATGGCCTCGCGGAATTTGACGGAACCTGCCTTTATGAATATGCCGACCCGAGAAAAGGGGAGCATCCAGACTGGGGAACGAAAATCTTTGATTATGGCAAGAATGAGGTAAGGAACTTCCTCATCGGCAGCGCTCTGATGTGGATCGAGCATTACCATGTTGACGGGCTCCGCGTGGACGCAGTCGCTTCCATGCTGTATCTGGACTATGGCAAAAGAGACGGGCAGTGGGTAGCGAATGAATACGGTGAGAACAAGAATCTGGAAGTCATTGAATTTTTTAAGCATCTCAATACCCTGATCCTTGGAAGAAACCCGGGAGCGGTGATGATCGCGGAGGAATCCACGGCGTGGCCGAAAGTTACCGGAAAAGCGGAGGACGGCGGCCTGAATTTCAGCTATAAATGGAACATGGGCTGGATGCACGACTTTTTGGACTACATGAAATTAGACCCCTATTTCAGAAAGGACAACCATCACAAGATGACCTTTGCCATGAGCTATAATGAGAGTGAGAAATATATCCTGGTGCTCTCCCACGACGAAGTCGTACATTTGAAATGTTCCATGTTAAATAAAATGCCTGGACTGGAGGGGGATAAATTTAAGAATCTCATGGCGGGCTACGCCTTTATGATGGGGCATCCCGGCAAAAAGCTCCTTTTTATGGGACAGGAGTTCGCGCAGGTTCAGGAATGGAGCGAGGAGCGGGAGTTAGACTGGTATTTATTGGAAAACCCAAAACATGCCAATATGCAAAAATGGTTCAAAGACCTGCTGCATATGTATCAGAAAAATCCCGCGATGTATGAGCTGGACAGCAGCTGGGATGGATTTGAGTGGGTGGATGCAAACGATGCAGAGCGCAGCATTTACAGCTTTATCCGCAAGAGCAAAGACGGCAAGAACAGGCTGCTGTTTGTGTTCAACTTTACGCCGGTAGCGCGCCCGGAGTACCGCGTAGGCGTTCCGGCGAAAAAATCCTACAGGCTGATCTTAAACAGCGATTCGGCCGAGTACGGCGGCAGCGGAGAAAAACGGCCGCTCTCCTACAGGGCAGCCGCTAAGGAATGCAACGACCGGAAATACTCTATCGCATACCCGCTTCCGGCATATGGCGTAGCGGTATTCCGTTTTTAGAACGCCTTTTTCCAGAGGACAACTTAATAATTGGGCAGATGTAACCGATATATACATCAGCTGTGGATGGCACAAAGATTTCGATAGAACGAAGGAATTGTGCCATTCTTATTAACAGGATCATGGCGCATGAAAAGGTTCGCTTATGGCATATAAGAAAAGTCCGCTTATGGAGCATAAGAAAGTTCGCTTATGGCACATAAGAAAAGTTCACGGAGCGGGCCTTTCGCCCTTTGAAAACAGGAACAGGAGATTTTCCGTATGAGAGTAGCAGAGCAGCAGAATCAGACCCCCGACAAAAGCATCATAGAATTGATGCGTCAGGCTTCAAAGACAGAGGACGCCCCTTCCTTTGCGGATGCCGTAAAGGCAGCCGGAGAAGATTCCCTGGGGATAAAATCGTTCCATTTAAAAGACGCCACTTACTTAAATCCGGCGAAAGAAGAGAAAAAGGATCTTTTGGAGCAGATCGAAGAGGGGACTGCCCTGGATGCCGCAGAGCGGAAGAATCAGATGGCGGTGCTTTCCCATACCGTTTCTGAGGAAGATTACATGCGAATGCAGGAAGAGGGATTTTCCCTCGATGCGTCTGCGACAAACACGATTGTCACTGCCATAGATAAGATCAAGGTGGAATTGGCGAAAGCCGGAGTGGACGTCTCCTGCTTCGGAGATGACTTATCAGAAGAACAGCTGGAAGCCATCGCAGGCAATCCAGAGCTGGCAAGGCAGCTGATAGAGGCTTTCCGCGAGGCGGATCTGCCGCTCAGGGAAGAAACGATGCAGGATATGGCAAAGGTATTTGAAATGGCGGACGCATTAACCGCGCCCTCCGAGGGAGCGGTCAAATATCTGCTGGACAATCAGCTCGATCCTACCTTAGAAAACCTGTATATGGCAGAATACAGCGGAAGCAGCGGATATCAGCCCGCACCTGCAATGGATGTCTCCTCTTTTGCGCCCCAGATAGAAATGGTCATCCGGACGGCCGGCTTAGAAGTCAGTGAGGATACCCTGCGCACGAGCCGGTGGATGCTGGAACAGGAGATTCCCCTCACGCCAGAGAATCTGTCTTATGCGCAGGCATTAAAGACGATAGAGCTGCCGATCCCCGCGGAAAAATTAGCGGAGCGCGCGGCGGCGGCCGTCGCGGAGGGAGCGGGTCCTATGGATGCCATGCTTCTGGATGGATATACGTTAGCGGAACAGGCGCAGCATGCCCTTGATGTCGTGCAGTCGGCTGTCATGGAGGACGTCGCCTATGTGGCAGAGCATGGCATGGAATTTACCATCCGCAGTTTAGAGCAAGCGGCAGCAGTCAGAGAAACAGCTCAGGCCACCGGGGAAACGGAGCCGCTCCCTGCGGGAGAGGAAGCCGCTGCGGCAGTCCTGAGAGAAGGAGAGGCAGGGCAGGAATATACCCGGAGCGGCCTGCAGCTGCTTACGGCATGGCGGCAGCTGGAAGAAGTGCGCCTGATGATGACAGCACAGGCAAACTATTCCCTGCTGAAACAGGGGATTTCTATTGACACGCAGCCTCTGGCGGCTTTGGTGGAGCAGCTGAAGGAATTAGAAAACTCTTATTATCGGAATTTATTAGCGGCAGAGCAGATGGAATCCTCAGATGAAAATGTTTTCCTGTTCAAAGAGATCACTACCCGGGTGACAGAGATAAAATATGTTCCGGCATACGTCCTTGGGGCAAAAGAGGCAGATGTCTCCACCATAGCAGGGATCCATGAAGCCGGAACCGCCTTGAAAGATACCTTTGAAAAAGCCAATGAGCGCTACGAGACATTGATGACCGCGCCGCGGGCGGACTTAGGTGATTCCATCCAGAAAGCGTTCCGCAACGTGGACGACATCTTAGCGGATATGCAGATGGAAATCTCCGAGGAAAACCGGCGCGCCGTCCGCATTTTAGGATACAACAGCCTGGAGATCAATCAGGAGTCTGTGGCGGAAATGAAAGCCGCGGACGAGGAAGTGCAGCGGATGTTTAAGAATATGACGCCGTCTGTTGTCATGGAAATGATCAGGCGGGGCATAAAGCCTCTTGGCATGCCCTTAGAAGAGCTGAATCATGTGGCGGAGGACCTGAAAGCCGGGGGCATCAGCGGGGGAGAAACAGAAAAATACAGTGAATATCTGTGGAAATTAGAGCAAAACCATGCCATCAGCGAAGAGGAGCGCAGTTCCTATATCGGCATTTACCGCCTTATGAAGCAAGTGGAAAACACCGACGGCGCGGCAATAGGAGCCCTGCTGAACCAAGGGGCGGAGCTTACCATGAAAAATCTCCTGACTGCGGTGCGCTCTGAAAAACGCGGCGGGAAAATGGAATATGCCGTTGATGATGCGTTTGCAGGGGTAGAGCGCGGAAACGCGGAGAGCCTCTCGATCACGGAACAGATAGAAATAGGATACCAGAACAACTGTTTAAAGGACGTGCTGGATGCCATGACGCCGGAAAAGCTGCGGGTTATGATGCAGCAGAGGCCGGATTGGGAAAACATGACTCCCGAGCAGCTGAAAGCAGCCTTAGAACAGACGGAGACGGATGAGAGCCAGACGGACATGGCATATGCAAAGGAGCGGCTGGCGCAATTGGAACAGGCGGCGGGTGCGGCCAAAGATATTTATCATGTGCTGGAGAAATACGATATACCGAATACGATGGCAAATGTGCTGGCAATGGAGATGATGATAAAAGACCGCAACCAGATGTTCCGCAAGATTTTCGGCGGCGCGGGGAAAGAGGCGGACCGCAGCCCGGGCGCTGAGGATGCCGGAGAGGAAAAAGCAAAACTGCTGGAAGCGTTTGGAGAGGCGCTCTCGGATCCGGAAGCCCTTTCAGCCGCTCAGGAGAAATTGGGGGAGCTGGCGGAAGCCGCCATGACAGATAGGATAAACAGGGAAGAGGTGAAAAGCCTTGACGTGCGGGAAATGCGCCTGCTGTCAGCCCAGCTGTCTGTCAGCCGCATCTTAGCGAAAGAAGAACAGTATTGCGTTCCGGTAATGGTCGATGAGGAACTGCTGAATGTATCCGTGAAAATCGTCCGCGGCATGGATAAGAAAGGCAGCGTGGACATAATGATGGAAAGCGATCGGCACGGAAAGATCGCGGCCGCTTTTCAGGCAAAAGAAAAGGGGATCAGCGGACTTGTCGCCGTGAACAGCAAGGAAACGAAAGAAACGCTTGAAACAGGGCTTTCCGTTCTGGCGGAGCGTTTATCAGGGGAGGGGAACGCTGTTTCCGATCTCCACTTTGCCCATGTCGCGGATCTGGACTTGAACCATTTCTCCATGGGGGCATATGGAGCGGAAGCCGGCTCAGGGATTCCCGCAGAGCGGGAAAGCGAGTCCTATAAAGTGCAGACTTCCAGACTGTACCGCATTGCAGAAAGCTTTATCAAAAGCATAAAGGAAACACTTGGCTGACACTTATTTTTCTAAATATTCCAGAATGCCGAGATAAATGGCATGTGCCAGTTTATCCTGGTAATCGGAAGAGAGCAGCAGCGCGGCTTCTTCTGGATTGCTCAAAAACCCACATTCTACGATCACGGTAGGTGTGGGTGTTTTTTTGAGGAGATAGTAGCTGTCATTGGCTTTTGCCACGCGCTTATTATCCGGGTCAACATTCGCAACAAGGCTCTCCTGCAAAATAGCCGCCAGCTCCTTTCCTCCGGCAGACTGCCCATAATAAAAGACCTGGGCGCCCTTTACCTCCGGCGAGGGATAGCTGTTCTGATGAATGCTGATGGTGAACAGCGGCTCCGCCTCTGTGATGATCTGACAGCGTTTTTGCATGTCTTCCGCCTTCTTATTATGGCTTCCTTCCGAATAAAGCCCCCGGTCAGAATCCCTTGTTAAAATAATCTCAAAGTCCTCCTGCCCCAATGCTTCCTTTAATTTTAAGGCGAGAGAAAGATTGATGTCTTTTTCTAAAGCATTGTTCACACCGACTTTTCCCGGATCCTTGCCGCCGTGTCCGGCATCGATAACGATGCAGGGCTTCTTTTCTTTTGCACCGCCGCTTTGGACAAAGACGGCGCCCTGATTGGCTAAAAGGAAAGCAGCGGCAATAAAACATACACCCATAAGAAGTTCTATCTTTTTTTTCATAAAAAATTCCCGAACATTTGCTTACCATATCCTATTCGCAAATCCCGGGAATTATGAAAACCTGCTGTCTCAAACATCTTTTCCCGCCATAAAAGCCGCCCGCTGATAAAGCGGCGGCAGGTTTATGGAAATTTATGGAAAGACAGGTCAGTTGATATATTTGATCACGGTGTCCCAGACAGCTGCATCCTCTAAGCCCAGCTTCCAGAAAGCGCCGCCCGCCAGATGGTGAGAGGACAGTACTTTTAATTTTTCTTCCAGAGCGTGGACGTCCTCCACCCAGATTTTGTAGATGGCGCCGTCGGCTTCGTATTGCACATAGTATTGCCCCGCGTCCTCTGACCATACGGGAGTGGCGGCATTCGCGCTGATGAGATTTTGGATTTCAGACATTTTGGCGGCATAACTGCTCAGCTCGTAGAGCGTATAGCTGTCTGCGGAATCCTCTTCCGGGGAAGGCTCTGCCGTCTCCGCCTCCCCGGCGGGGGATTCCCCGGTGCTGACCGGCGTCTCGATCCAGACGCGCGAGTAAAACGGCATACCGAGGATGACCTGCTCGGCTGGCACCTCTTTCAAGGTATTGGAAACCCCCTCTTTTACAAAACCGATGGAAGCGACCGGGCCTGCTTCCTCAGACCCCGAATAATGCTCGTCATATCCCATGATCACGATATAATCGGCAAAAACGGCCTGCTCGGCACGGTTGTAAAAGGCGGTGTATTCTGTTGGGACATAATTATCTACCGATAACACAAGCCCATTGTTCGCGCATTTTAAAGAAAGCTCCCGGATGAACTGGATATAGGCGTCGCCCACGTCGCTGCTTAGCGCCTCCAGATCCACATTGATGCCGTCCAGGTTATATTGAATGGCGTAGGAGATCAGATTGTTCACAAGATTTTGGCGCCTGGACGTATGGGTTAAAACTTCCGTGGAATCTACATCGGCATTTTCCAGATTGCTGACCAGCGCCCAGACCTCAATGCCATTCTGGTGGCAATAGTCCACATAGCTGTCACTGGCGAGGCTCGCAATGCCGCCGTGGTTGTCATTGAGATAAAACCAGGTAGGTGAGATCACATTGATCCCTTTGGTGTTTTGAAGCACAGAAGAAATCCTTGCGTTCGCGTCGCTGCTGGTAACCTGATGCCATGCCATATTGATCTTAAAGTCTTTGCGGATGTGGTCAAACTGCTCTGGGACATAGTCGCTGGAAGCAGTCTGGGTCACCGGGCTGCCTAATGTGCTGGATTTTACATATCCGATGATCCCGTCTGCAGTCATAACCTTTGTCCAGGTCTCATCGGCATCTAAAATGGCCACGCTGGCATCCTTTTCGAGATCCGCGAGAATGGGACTCTTGATACCGCCCTGATAGCGTATCTGCGTTTTCTTCTTCAAAGGGGCGGTCGCATAGTCCGTCCAGTCATTCGTGATAAGGATGCGGTTGGGACTCTCATAAATTTCATAAGAAAAATCGGAGTACAGTTTCAGAAAATCCACAGCAATGTATGCGGTGGAGGCATCTGCTTTCACAATGGTATGGCCAAAAGAACGGGTATCCTTCGTAACCGTATAACTGTCGCTCTCCGCTTCAGCGGCGATCAGATCCTCCGCGGTGGCATAGAGCAGCTTGTTCTCATTAGGATCCCAGTAAAATCTCGGGTTGATATGGTCATGTACCAAATGATAATCTAAGTAAATGACGCCGTCTATCAAACGTCCCTTGAAATCGGTGCGCTCACGGTTTAAGACAACGGCAGCCTCGTCAGGGGCGGAAAGATGATAGTAATCCGATAAATCCTGACGTTCCTTTGAGGGCGTGTACTTTTCAATGAGACTGCTTAGGAGCATAAAGAGGAGTACTACTACAATGAGTGCTCCCACAGCCAAAAACGGGACAATTTTTTTCTTCATTGCAAAAATCCTTTCTTTTTATCAAATGCTGTCATCATATGTTCTGTTTTGTACCATCTTATTGTAGCATAAGAATTTATAAATTCAAAGGTGTTATTGCGGCCTGCCGCGCAGCCGCCGCGGATTTACGGCTTGCCGAGGGCATATTCGATGTTCTGGAAAACATGCCGGGAAGCCGCGCAAAAACCCATAGCGGTTTCAGGCAGCTTCCCTGGACATATCTTTTTTCAAATTTGTGAACTGTTCTGCTTATTCATAAGGCGGGCATTGAGGTACTCCGTCCTTATGGCATATGGTAGAAACCTACCTATTGTTTGCTGTTCTTCTTGATCCTGTCAAAACGAAGTTCTTTTAACACCCCCTCATCAAAAACATAGTCTCTCATATAAGAGTTTTCCTCATTGATATAAAGCTGATTTGCCACATGTCCGGAATCGCTTTTAGAACCTTCCATCCAGATGGTGATCCCCCTGTTTTCCAGAGAGGACAGTTCTAAATAAAGTTTTTCTAACTGTTCTTTTTGCAAATTTTTATCTCCTATATGTAGTTGCCGCCAAAAGGCATCCGCTGGTTACATCGTGATATATTGTAGTGAAAGCTCCTCTGCGAATCCCCCGTAACAGAGGAGTGATAAAAGAGAGCAGGATATCAATCCAGCAGTTCCTGCAAAATGGAAAAAGTTTCTTTTTCTAGCCGAAATGGATTTTCAATATACGGGACATTGCGGATCCGGATGTGATAAGAAGCGGAAATCTCGCGCAGTATCTTTGGCTTTCCCATTTCCGTTAGATAAATAAACCCTTCTCCTGAAGTTGTTTTCTGGTTTATCTGTTTTAGTGTTTTCCGAAACTTATCTGTTTTCCAGGGGGCAAGACTCCCAAGGATTATTTTTTTGTCGCAGCGGAGCAGTTCAGGCAGGTCTGCCTCCTCCATGCTGCCTAGGTCAAGGATTAAATAGGAATATCCTTGATTCAGCAGGCAGGGCAGCTCCTCTGCGGTAGTACTTGGATAATAATCGACATCATAGATGCGAAAATAAGAACGGCAATTATTTTCTGCCTGCCGAAAAGGAAGTTTTGCCTCTGTCATAAGAAAACGTATCTCATTTCTTTTGTGAAATTCGATGTACGCAGCGTTCGAGCAAAACTTAGAGCCGCAGAAATTTGCCAGCGCGATCGCCAGATGCGTAACGCCGGCGCCGGAAGTACAGCCCGCGATGCCGATGGTCAGATGAGGTTTTGTCCCGTTTCCACCAATGCCGAAAATGATGCTTCACCTCCTTTCTCCTGAGGATGTGCAGGATAAGCCGTTCTTTCTTCGCGTTAGAAAGAAAGGGAGCGCAGTCGAAGGGAAAGCAGTAGACAGATTTTTTTAGCTGTCTGGCGTATTTTTTTGCAGCTTTTTTGTTATCATAATTGCAGATAAAACATACATTCTCCTGTGTTTGAAACTGTCTGGCAAAAGCGATGCAATCCGGCATATCCCAGAGACTCCCGCTCATAACGAGAAAGATGAGGTCTGCTTGCGGATCCTCTAAAAATTCTTCCGCGCAGGCTCCATAATCCCGAACGAGGATCGCATCCTCTGGGAGCGGGATTTCCAAGGCCTCTCCATAACTGGGAATGCCGGAAAAATGTTTGTAATGGAAAATCCCTCCTTCCTCTCTCCAGAAAATATTTGATTCTGCCATTGCGGCAAGCGTATCGGAATGATTGTCAGAAAGATAGATGCTTTTTTGCTTTTTATGATTTAAGACACTGACGAGAGAAACTGCAAAATGTGTTGCGCCTGCCCCCGGCCTGCTTCCGAGTACGGCTATCCTGCGAATAGGGTGTGGAGATGCCTGACACGCAAAATGATGGTTGTCCCCTGATGCAGGAGGAAGTTCCCTTGCGTTTAAAAGAGAAGCTTTTAATTCGGAAGCGCTCTGATAACGCTCTGCTTCTAAAGCGGAAGACGCTTTTGAAATAATGTGCAGCAGGTCTGCAGAGCAAGGCGGTTTAGAAGCAGCCGCCATAAAGGAAAGTACTTTTCCCAGACTGTAAATGTCGGCTGCCGGCCCGACTGCATGGCCTGAACACGCTTCAGGCGCCGCGAATCCGTCTGTTCCGTAATGTTGGTAATTTTTGCTGGAACCGATGAGAAAGGAAGCGATGCCAAAATCGATCAATTTTATCTGATTTCCGCACAAGAGAATGTGTTCCGGCTTCAGATCCTGATATAAGACAGGATATGGAGCGGCATGATGCAGATAATCGAGGATTTCGCAAAGCTGAATGCCATATTCAATGATCAGTTCCTGTGAAATGTGGTTTTGATGAAGGATAAAATCCTCCAATGATTCCCCCTGGATAAATTCCTCGATCATATAAACAAAATCGTTATCTTCGTCGATATCATATATGAGAGGGATGCCCGGGTGATTAAGAGTTTTCAGAAGGTCTGCCTCCGCTAAAAGGCAGCTTTCAGAAAAAGCAAATGCTCTGTCTTCCGCACCTTTGCCATGTGCCTTGTCTTTGGGGATGCACTTGATGGCGCGGGAAACATTCAGTTTCAGGTGTTTGGCAAGATAGACAGTGCCGCTGCTGCCGGCGCCGAGAACCGAGAGGATCCGGTATTTGCCAAACAAGATGGTTTCTTCTATACGATACTGCTCCTTTCACGGCGTGTCAGTTTCGCATCTCACGCATACTTTATAACATAAATCTTTTGAATTTGCAATGCCTTTTGTTATTTTTGTTTATTTTTCACAAAAATGCAAAAAGTTTAAAGGAAAGGGACGGTTTAGAAAGTTTTAATCAATGGTATACTTTACATCACAGAGTCATTTGTTTATAATATGATGTACAGTTTACAAGGTTTTCCGGACAAAGGAAGTGATGATATGAAAATCGAAAAAGTGAATGATAACCAGATTCGCTGTACTTTAACGCGGGAGGATTTAGCGGAGCGTCAGATGAAGCTTAGTGAACTTGCCTATGGTTCGGAGAAAGCGAAGCTTTTGTTCCGTGATATGATACAGCAGGCGGCATATGAATTTGGCTTTGAGGCGGATGATATACCTCTGATGATCGAGGCGATACCGATATCTGCGGATACCATCATCCTGATAATTACCAAAGTGGAATATCCGGAAGAGCTTGACACACGTTTTTCAAAGTTTTCAGAACCGGATCCGGAAGATATGTATGGGGATATGATGGATGGAGGAGGGCTTGCCACGCTCTCCGAAAGCGCCGATGATATCCTGGGGCTGTTTAAATGGCAGTCCGAGGAGGAAAAAGCACGGGATAGGCAGGAGGAGCAGCGTTTCGCGGGGAAAAAAGACGGGGACGGACAAAAGGAACAGGTTCCGGCAAACGTGCCTGCCGATATTACGAAAGTATTTGTTTTTCAGGATCTGGCAGAGATTACCCGTCTGGCCCGCATACTAAAAGGATTTTATAATGGCAGGAATGATTTGTACCAGAATGAAAAAAACAGGAAGTTCTACCTTTTGGTAAGCAAGAGCAGCCAGTCGCCGGAAGCGTTTAACAAGGTGTGCAATATCCTTTCGGAATACGCCTACCAGCAGACGTACACGCCGGCAATCGCCGCGTTTTTTAGGGAACACTATCAGCCTGTCCTGACAGGCAGCGCGCTGCAGACCTTAGCAGAGCTATAGGGACAGCAGAAAAGAGACGGAAGCCTTTTTTGGGGCGTCCGTCTCTTTTGCGATGCTCACGCGAGGTCTTTTTCAAGAAACGCGTTGATCTCATTTACCAGAGCGTTCGGGTCTATGCCGTGAACCATGGCTGCCTCCTCAATGGTTTCCATCTGCGAGGATGGGCATCCAAGGCAATGCATTCCGATATTTAAAAGAACTGGCGCAACATTCTGGTCAATCTGAAGTAATTCGCCGATCATGGTGGATTTCGTTACCTGTGTCATTTTTCGTCCTCCTTTTTGACTTCATCCGGATCATATAAAAAGTATTCCCGCAACATGGTAATTA
>CAZAMD010000008.1:50071-52753 GCA_964486485.1 uncultured Roseburia sp.
TCCTTTTTGACTTCATCCGGATCATATAAAAAGTATTCCCGCAACATGGTAATTATAATACGGATCGCATAAGAATGCAAATCATTTCATAGTATTTTTGTGGGAATTTGGTAACAGTTCAAGCATGAGCAATCTTGCGGGCGGAGCGATCTTGCGGGGATCGGCAGGCAAGGCTGCCCATGAGCGGAGCTGCCGCCGGAAATCATTTTTTAAAACGCCTCTTTAGCAGAACGGCAAGCAGTCCGATATATAGAGCAGAGAAATGACAGGGAAAGTCAAAAAAACTGCAGGGATGCGAGACACAGGCACTGCGCTGCGCAGAGCTTTGGCGAAGCCGGGGCGGAAGCGGCGCGGAAAAGATGAGAAAGGCAGATAAAGGAGAAATGCAGTATGAGGATTAACTACAATATGTCAGCGGCGGTTGCCAATAAGAATCTGCTGGGGATTGAGAATCGGTTGAGCGCGACGATGGAGCGGCTTTCCTCCGGCTTGAAGATCAACCATTCCAAGGATAATCCGGCAGGCATGGCGATTTCCAGTAAAATGCAGGCTCAGATCGACGGCTTGAACCGGGCGTCCGATAACGCTTCGGACGGCATTTCTGTCATTCGGATAGCGGACGGCGCGTTGAATGAGACTACAAGCATCCTGCAGCGTATGCGCGAACTCGCGGTGCAGGCAGCCAGTGAGGCTACTATGACGCCGGAGGACCGGTCGGCGATACAAAAAGAGATTGATTCACTGAAAGGCGAAATAGACCGCATTGCCAGAGATACAGAGTATAACAGTAAAAACCTGCTGGATGGTTCTTTTGATACCCGGGTTTACGCGAAGCACGCTACGAGGATAGATATTTCCGATCATGTGAATCCGGGCGATTATACCCTGGAAATCACATCAGCCGCAGAGCGTCCGGGGCCTGTGTCCGCAGAAATGGATTTCAATGACGAATCAACGGAGATCGGCATATCCGGCTCTTTCAGCATCAATGGGGCCTCAGTCAAGATCTCCGAAACGGACACCATGGCGGAAGTTTACACGAAAATCAGGGATGCCGCGGCGCTCGGAGATGTTACGGTGGAGAGGGACGCCGCGACCGGCAGTCTTACCTTTACCGGCAATCTGTATGGGCGGGACAGTGAACTCAGGCTTTCGGCGGACAGCCTTGAGCTGGCAGATGCCCTTGGGATAGCGGCAGGAGCGGGAAGCAGCTGGATCGAGGATTCCACTGGCCGCTACATATATGGTGAACAGAAAACGGATGCTCAAGGCCTGCCTGTGCTGGACAAAGAGGGAAATCCGGTCATTGTCGGGCCGACAGGAAAGGATCCGACGGTTGCGTTTTCGGATCCCAAGGTTGGTTTCACGGATTCTACGACTGCCACCTATGATGGAAATATCATTACGCTGTCTGATTTAGGCGGATTTTCGATATCATTTCTCGCGGAGGCAGGTTATGTAGGGGAAATCAATTTTGAAGTCACGGATATCGGTACCATGACGCTGCATATCGGATCCAATATGGATCAGAATACAGATATCCGCATTCCATCCGTGACCAGTGAGCATTTATATGTCGATGACGTCAATGTCTATACGCTGACTGGCGCATCAAGGGCATTGGGGCGTTTGGACGAGGCGATCAGCAGGGTGAGCGGAGTAAGGTCGAAACTGGGCGCTTATGAGAACCGGCTGGAGACAAGCGTCAACAGTCTGGAGGCGTTTTCCATCAATATCACAGACGCCATGTCAAGGCTCTCAGATGCGGATATGGCGGAGGAGATGACGGAGTATACGCATCAGACGGTTTTGAATCAGGCGGCGATTTCCGTATTGTCACAGGCGAACGATCTGCCGCAGCAGGTATTGCAGATTCTGCAGTAATCAGGAAGGATGGGGTCTGTTTTGAAAAAAGAGCAGATACAGGAGTTTACGAGAAGGATCAGCCAGAGCAACAAGGGCGGATTGGTGATTGTCATATATGATATTCTGTTTGCCTATTTAGACGAGGCAAAGGAAGCTTATGCGCGTGAGGAATGGGAGGGCGGCAAGGAAGCGGTCCGCCATGCGCAGAGGACGATTGACGAATTGATCTCAGCCTTAAATTTCTCTTACGATCTTGCAAAGAATCTTTATCAGATTTATATATTTGCCAGAGATAACCTTGCGAAAGCCATGTATAAGCGGGACATAGAAGAGATCCTTCTCTCAGAACGCCTGATGAGAAAGCTGTACGGCGCATTTTCGGAAACGATGAAACAGGATACGTCGCCTCCCCTGATGAGTAATACCCAGCAGATACATGCCGGGTATACTTATGGGAGGGACGATCTGGTTGAGGTCTGTCAGAATTATGACGCATCCAGAGGATTCTTAGTATGAGAGTCCTCTGTTTTTTTCGTAATTTTTAATACTTGTCAGCAAAAATTTATAGCGCATTTGTACCGAATTGAGTTCATAGATATAGCAGTCGATCAGATCGGGATCCACAACATTTTCTAAATTCCGGTAAGCATCCTGTAAATCCAGCGCGGTCTGGTGGAGGTCGTTTTTTAGCAGAGCGTAGTGGTTGTCATTTGTCTTTTCGGCTTGAAAAACACGCAGCATATGATTCCTCCGATAACATAAATCTATTTACTTTCAGTATAAGCAAAAAATACCAATTATATACAAGTTATTTAT